>JAPYUD010000078.1:0-10993 GCA_029936215.1 Pirellulaceae bacterium
GGCCTCAGTAGATGCTAGCGGGCAGCTGATTTTGAGCAGCCAGCATCCACCAGTGAAGGCAGCGCAAAATCCAGCGCACTAGTAACGCAAAATCCAGCGCAGCAGGCTGCCGCAGCTTCCAGCACCGAGCGGCAAGAAACGAAACAAGCCGCTGCCAGAGCAACGGCTTATGCCTCGTGATGCGACAGGCTGCACGATCGTGCAACCGGTCAAAGTGGAGCTGGACGGACTTGAACCGACGACCCCCGCGTTGCAAACGCGGTGCTCTCCCAACTGAGCTACAGCCCCTCTATCAGAAAATACCAGGTAAGTGGGCGCACGAAGATTCGAACTTCGGACCTCGTCGTTATCAGCGACGCGCTCTAACCAACTGAGCTATGCGCCCCACTCTTCCACAAATACAGCGATTTGGGAAAGCCCATATTTTATGCAGTCTAGCAATCCTGTCAAACCGTCTAAGGAATCGTTGCGACTTCAACAGTTTCCCTCCGCTTTTGATTGCCAATGGCCGACATTTACCTGATGAAAGAGGATTGTCGCCGCGCTTCGGGGGAAGGTGCGACATTCACGATGGCCCCGAGGGAGATTTTCCATGAATCACCAGGTCCCCTGCTTTATCCGGATGAAAAATATCCTGCCCTGGCTCGCCAGCCTGGCCTTGCTTGCTGTCAGCAGCACCGCTCCGCTAACGGCTGCCACTCCCTCGGTTGTGGATGGGCTGAAAATCAAGCCGGTGCAGCAACCGGTGGATTATGACCAGCCGACGGCCGAGGAGGTGGAGAAGAGTACGCTTGCCGCGGAAACCAAGGGGATGCACGTGGGCTGGTTCCTGAGAAAAGCAGACGGGCAACTGCTGAGGCGTTTTGTCGATACGAATCAGGACAAGAAGGTCGATCTCTGGTGCTACTACAAGAACGGTATCGAGGTCTATCGTGATATCGATAGCAATTTCAATGGGAAGGCAGACCAGTATCGCTGGATCGGAACAGGTGGGACACGTTGGGGAATCGATCGCAATGGCGACCAGAAGATCGATAGCTGGAAAACGATCTCGGCGGCCGAGCTCTCCCAGGAACTCGTCTGGGCCTTGAAATCTGCTGACCTGGGCCGCTTCCAGGCGATCCTGCTCTCGGAAGTTGACCTCGGAAAACTGGAGCTGGGCGGGGAGTTTGCCGCCGCGCTGAAACAGAAACGGACCGAATCGGTGGCCGGTTTTGTCGAGCTGGCGAGTCGTCAGCGAATGGTGACAGAGAGTTCTCGCTGGGTGCATTTTGGCGGCGGGATACCGGGACTGGTTCCGGCCGGAAGTTCCGGAGCGATCCGGGATATGGTGGTCCTGGATAATTCAGCTGCAGTTATCGAAAACGGGGATCAGCATAGCCAGCTGTTTGTCGGATCGCTTGTCCAGGTCGGTGCCTGCTGGAAACTGATCGATATGCCTCGCCACCTGGTGGCCGAGCAGCCGATCGCCGAGAGCGGGTTTTTCTTCCGGCTGCCCCAGGTCTCAGCCTCCACCGGTGGGGACGTTCCCATGGGTTTGAGTGAGGCGGAAGAGGTGATCGTAAAGAAACTCGAGCTAGTAGACCGCCAGTTGGCAGCGATGGACGGCAGCGAGCAGAAGGCAGGGATGAACCGGCAAAGGGCAGACCTGATTGAACAGCTGATCCTGGCGGCGGGATCGGCTGAACAGAAGAGTAACTGGCGACGGCAGCTTGCTGACACGGTCAGCGCGGCAGTGCAGTCGGGGGACTACCCGGAAGGAGTCGAGAGGCTCAGCGCGCTAACCCGGAAGCTCGCCCAGCAGGAAAGTCATCCGGATATTGCCTACGTCAGCATCCGCCTGCTCTCCGCCTCCTATGGCCAGAGCCTACAGAGGCCTGACGCCGACTACGAGAAGATCCAGCAGAAATGGATCGATGATCTAACGCGTTTTGTGGGGCAGTTCCCCGCCAGCCCGGATTCTGCCGAGGCTATTCTCCAGCTGGCAATTGCCCTGGAGTTCAGCGGGGAATCGGAAAAGTCGCTTCGCTGGTACCGTAAGATCAGCAGCGATTTTGCCGCCACCGCGGTGGCCCCCAAGGCAGTCGGGGCTGCACGGCGACTGGAGTCGAATGGGAAGTTGATGGAACTGGCCGGTACCACCCTCTCTGGTCAGAAACTCGACCTGGCAGCCTACCGGGGACGATCGCGGTGGGTTGTTGTCTATTACTGGGCAAGCTGGTGTCAGCCCTGCAAGAAGGAAATGCAGCTGCTAGGGAACCTCAAGGCCCGTCATGGAAGTGACCTGGTGCTCGTGGGGGTCAACCTGGACCAGGATCCCGGGGATGCACGCAAGGCAGTCAGTCAGTGGGCGGTGAACTGGCCACAGCTTCATGAGAAAGGTGGCATGGAAAGCCGCCTCGCCAACGAGATGGGAGTGATCACGCTTCCCACGATGATCGTTATCGATGCCGCTGGCAGGGTTCTGAACCATGATCTTCATGTCTCCAAGTTGGAACAGCGGCTCGAGCAACTGAAGTAACTCGGTTCCAGTAGCTGTCTGACCTGCCCCGTTTCCGTATTCGTTATAAAACTGGGCAATCTGAGAGGACGTTTCTGTCCTTGTTTCACCCTGCCCCAACGGGTGCGGCGTCCAGACGAGTCCACTTTAAGTCGCTTTGCATTCGCGGTTTAGGGGAATCTCGCCGGGCATGGTTAATCGTTGCGACCGGGAAGATCCGTAAAATCGAAAATAACCTACCATCCCCTGCGACCGGAGGCCGAAGAATGACACTAGGAGTCGGTGTTTCCCGCTTTCATGCCAGCGCCACGCTTGGTCCAGGCAAGGGAAAAAACGGTTTCAACGAGAATGAAGTAAATAATGCCACGCTGTCAGTCACGGGTGACCGGGGTGATGGGGGCATGGAATAAGCACGAGGTTTGTTTCGCCAGGAGGGTGAACCATGCGACGTACACTAGTAGGAATGGCAATTGTAAGTGTGGCACTGATGGTGCCTTTCTTGGTCCGAGCGGATGACCAGAAAATCGCCGAGGCGATTGTGACCCAGATCCAGGAACATATGGATGCCGGTCGCCTAAAGGGATTTGGCATTGATCTGCAGGTCGACAAGGGGATTGTCGAGCTGAAGGGTGAGGTTGCTACCACAGAGCAACTGGACCTGATCCTGGCCGCCGTGGCACAGGCAGAAGGTGTCAAGGACGTCATTAACGAGGTGAAGCTGAAGGGCATTTCTGGTGATTCCTCGCCGAAATCCACAGCGATCGTAAAGGGTCCAATCGAAACCCTGGAAGAAAACGTTCTCAATCCTGCTGACAGCGTGATCCGCAAGCTGGAAGAGGGTGTTGCCAGCGTTTTCAGGCCAACCGATGCGGAAGAGACTGCGGCCCGCGTGGTTACTGATGAGGCAGCGGCTGGGAAACCCTACGTACGTATCAAGGAACTTGAAAGGAAGCCCGCCGCACGGGTAGTTACCGAACCTGGCGTCGCCAGACCGGCTGGGATTGTTTTTGAGAAGCTGGAGCAGCGGATTTCCGATGCCCAGCGGAACCTGGAGAATATCCTGATTCCGAAGACGGAGACGCAGCAATCTCCTGCCGGAACCACGATCAAGGCAGGCGATGCGACTCGAACACAGGCTGCTCCACCCGCCGCACGGGGAGTCCCGCAGGCCGTTGAGCTCGGTCCGAGTGATCAGCAGATTGCTGACGATATCAGCAAGCAGCTGCATGCCCGGAAAGAGGCAGGATTACTCAAGGGATTTGGCCTGCGGCTGCATGTCAAGGACGGAGCGATCCGGCTCAGCGGACGCGTCTCCAAGCTGTCCGACCGGCAGATGGTTGGTGAACTGGCCCGCGCGACCTACGGGGTCACGCAGGTGGTTAATGAGCTTGAACTCATTGGCCAGGAGGTGAGTCAGCCTGTCAGGGTGGCAATCGCCACCGAGGCTCCCGCCCAGCTCCCGGCGGTTACCGATAACCAGATCGCCGTGATGATCAGCGGAGAGCTGAAGGCGAAGAAGGGGAGTGGCGCGCTGACCAACTTCTCGCTCCAGATGACTGTCAAGGACGGGAAGGTCTGGCTGCAGGGTTATGTTCCCTCGCGAAAGCAAAGGGACATGGTAATTGCGGCCGCTGAGACAGTCCCGGGAGTTGCCGAGGTAATCAATGAGATCGACATCCAGTTGCCGATCACTCGTGATATCGCAGCCATGGTGCCACAGGTCCTGAGGCCACAGGGGCCGTTAAATGCACCGAACCTGGCACAGGTTCCTCTTGCCATGGCAGGAGCCCTGGTTGCCGCACCAGCCGCCATGCTGGGTGCTGCACCGGGCCAGGGGCCGGGGCCGGGCCAGATGGCAAGTAGTCAAATGGGTGTTTCCCGGGCTCGTTACGAGCAGCCCCAGGTACCGAATCATGCCTGGCCGACTTACGCGGCTCACCCGAATTACGCTGCCGTGACTTACCCGAAACAGTACTCGGCAAGTGCATGGCCGTACATCGGGCCGTTCTACCCCTACCCCCAGGTACCACTGGGATGGAGAAAGGTGACGCTCGAATGGGATGATGGCTGGTGGTTCCTCGACTTCTCCAGCCGACGCTAATTTCCAAAAACAAAAACAAGAGGCATTCCTGAGTGTAAAAGCCCTGCTGATCCCTGGCGGTCAGCAGGGCTCGCTCATGCTAGCGGAACCCCAGATTACCCCTCCGAAAGAGCGAAAAAGCCTGTTCACGGGCACCAAAGGGGCCGGAATACAGCTGGTATATAAAAATAACCGGAATTTTCGCTAGGACCGGAAAAACCCGCAAGTTTCGCCCAGCTTAACGCGATAAAGGTCTTAGTGACCACACCAAGCGAGAGATACTATCCATAAAGGTATGAGCGGGATGTCCCACCAATCAAGCAATCGACGCACGTCCGGACGTATTCTCCTTGCCCTGCTTGCAGCGGCCATGACAGCGCCCCTGGCGGGTTGTCTTGCCAGCCAGGGTCCCCAGTTGGGGCTCCTGGGCGTGCCGATCCCGGTGAGTCCGTACCTGCAGACCAAGATGGAAGATGAACACTATGACCGGGAACGTTACAATCGCGTTCCGATCCTTGGTCCACTCACCGCCGGAGGTCCTCGAGCGGCGATGGATGTTCCCACCGACGACGAGGTAATACGTGCTTTCTTCCGTGCTCATCCACTCAAGTCAGGCGTTCCCTTCCTTTATGATGTGGGACGTAACGACGTGAGAATCGTCAAGGAAAAGATGGGCGATTACATTGATCCGCCCCGCTTCATCCCGCTTGTAGGCCCCGCCCAGCTCCACCACGCCCACTACAAGTGCTCGATCTATTACAACGAGATCGTGCGTGTCGGATGGCCGGTGCCCCATTCGCTGGTTGACGACGAATCGATGGAAGTGATCTATATCGATCACAACCACTTCCACCTTGTTGGCAACCCCGACGGTGGTGACAACTCGCCCTACTAGATGCGGCTCCGAGTCAGGGCAGTGGTTCTTCTTTCCAGGCCGATCGCACGTGCCTGGATGCTCAAAGAGTGATTTCTTGTCACTCCCACAAGAAGCACATCAGGCCAGCAGTTGAGGGATCACCCTTGCCGGCAAGACACCGGTCAGCCGTTGATCGAGTCCCTGGAACCGGTAGCTGAATTGCTCGTGATCGAAGCCAAGCAGGTGCATGACGGTGGCATGGAAGTCGCGGATATGCACTGGATCCTTGACGATGTTGTAGGAGAAATCGTCGGTTTCCCCGAAAATCGCCCCCCCCTTCACGCCTCCACCAGCCATCCACATGCTGAAGCAGCGTGGATGATGATCCCGGCCGTAATTGGTCGGGGAGAGATTTCCCTGGGAGTAGATCGTGCGGCCAAACTCCCCGCCCCAGATGATCAGCGTATCATCGAGCATGCCCCGCAGCTTGAGGTCCTCAAGCAGGGCATAACAGGGCTGGTCCACGTCACGGCACTGGCTGGACATGCGACCGGTCAGGTTGCCGTGATGATCCCAGTTGTTGTGGTAGATCTGGATGAAACGGACACCCCGTTCCGCCAGGCGGCGGGCCATCAGGGTAGTGTAGGCAAAGCTACCGGGCTTCTTCACGTCGTCCCCGTAGAGCTTGATCACGTGTTCCGGTTCATCACTCAGGTCGGTCAGTTCCGGCACGCTGGCCTGCATGCGAAAGGCCATCTCGTACTGCTGGATACGGGTTTGCGTTTCCGGATCCCCGAGTTTGTCAAAATTGATCTGGTTCAGGGAGTTAAGGCTCTCGATCGTGTCCTTGCGAACCTCATTAGGGACACCCGGGGGGTTATTGATATAGAGGATAGGATCTTTCTTGCTGCGGAAGGAAACCCCTGCATGTTCGCCCGGAAGGTAGCCACTACTCCAGAGTCGTGATGAAATTGCCTGTTCCTGATCGCGGTTACTGGGAACGGCGACCAGGACCACGAAGGCAGGGAGTTGCTCGTTGATCGTCCCCAGGCCGTAGGATGCCCACGATCCGAGGCAGGGTCTGCCGGTGACCTGGTTTCCAGTCTGCATCGCTGCGATGGCCGGTTCATGGTTGATCGCCTCGGTATGCAGGCTCCGCATCCAGCAGATCTCGTCCGCTTTCCTGGACAGCTGTGGCAGCATCTCCGTGTTCATCCACATGCCACATTCGCCCGCCTGGCTGAACTTGTACCTCGAAGGAGCTACCGGGAACCGCTTCTGGCCGCTTGTCATGGTGGTCAGCCGCTGCCCCTTGCGAATGCTGTCAGGCAGTTCCTTGTCATACCATTTCTCCATCTCCGGCTTGTAATCGAAAAGGTCCATTTGCGCGGGGCCACCAACCATGTGAAGGTAGATCACGCGACGTGCCTTGGGCGCGAAATGCGGGCCGGTGGCCAGGGGACCTGCTCCCTTTGCAGGCGAACTGCCAAGCAGGCCAGTCAGCGCTGCCCCTGCCAGAAGGCTCTTCCCGGAAGAGAAAAACTGGCGACGGTCCTGGAGGAGTTGTCGCTGGTCCATCTTTGTCATGGTATCGATCCCGTGTGTAAAACGTCTACTTGTTGAGTACTTCATCCAGGTTCATCAGCTGGTTGCAGACCATGGTCCAGGAGGCCAGTTCCGCGACATCCAGTTTCTCGCTGGCCTTAGACGCACCGACGGCGATCAGGGCCCGGGCATCTTCGAGATGGGACTGGTAATAATCCAGAAGTTTCTTCTTGCTTGCCAGCACGATCGCCTGTTCCTGGTCCTGCAGGGGCCGGCAGAGGACCCGGTGAGCAATAGAGTCCAATGCCACGGAGTCATCGCCGTCACCCTGCTGGAGGGCATTCTCGGCAAGGAATCGGGCAGCCTCAACGAATTGCGGGTCATTGAGTGTCACCAGGGCCTGCAGCGGTGTGTTAGTACGTTCCCGGCGAACGGTACAGAACTCGCGACTGGGAGCATTAAAGGCGTCCAGGTTGGGAGGAGGGGCCATCCGCTTCCAGAAATTGTAGAGCGTTCGGCGATAGAGATTGTCACCGGTATCCTGGACGTATTTCCGGGTGTTCCCACTGGGCAGACCAACGACATCCCAGATTCCCTCTGGCTGGTAGGGTTTCGTGCCGGGCCCGTACATCGTGTTGGAGAGAATGCCACTTGCCGCCAGCGCGTAATCACGCACCATCTCGGCATCCATGCGGAAACGGGGGCCGCGCGAAAGAAAAACGTTGTCCCGGTCCTTTGCCAGCTTCTCGGTGCTGGTCACTGCCGACTGCCGGTAGGTGGCACTCATCAGCATCATCTTGAAAAAAGACTTCACATCCCAGCCTGATTCGCGAAACTCGACTGCAAGCCAGTCCAGCAGCATCGGGTGGCTTGGCAACGATCCCATCACGCCAAAGTCCTCGGCCGTGACGACAATGCCAGTTCCAAAAACTTCCTGCCAGAAACGGTTAACCGTGACCCGGGCAGTCAGCGGGTTGGCGGGATCGAGCAGCCAGCGGGCCAGGCCCAGGCGGTTTGCCGGTGCTCCCTCTGGCATGGCATGCAGCGAGGTTGGTGTTGCGGCTCCGACCTGCTCACCCGGCTTGTCGTACTCTCCGCGCATCAGGATATTGGCCATGGCCGCCGAGTTGGTTTTCTCCTTCTGGATGTGGGTCACGGCGCCCCGTGCCTTGATGGTTTGACGCTCGGCTTCCAGTTCTTTGATCTTCTTTACCAGCCCGGAAAATGACGGGTCGCGGGTGAAAAGATAGTGTTCCTCGAGTGCCGCCTGCTGTCCCGGGGTACGTTTCTCGGGGGCCGTGGCCAGGATCGTTTGCAGCGGGGCGCTGCCGGCAATCGCCTTCACTTCCACGGCACTGAGCAACCGGTTGAAGATGCGAACGTCCTGGATGGAACCGCCGCTGAAGACCTGGGTATGGCTACGCTGGCCAATGCGAAGGGGTGTCGCTGTGCGAATCGTGGCATCGGCTTTCAGGCTCCCCTGCTCCACTTTCAGCGGTACACTCGTGCCATCGACATAAATCCGGATGCCCGCGGGCGTGCCCGAACCATCGTAGCTGGCCAGCACGTGCTGCCACGTGGCTGGCCGAACCACGTTTGCCTCGGTGGTCACCTTGATGGCATTGGTCGGCCAGGTCTGGATGATGTGGACCGAGAACCCTGCCCCGTTCTGCCAGAGGTCCCAGCCACGGTAATCGGCCTTCTCGTCCATGCGGGCGATGATCCCACCGGAACCCTTGTTGTTTGCCGTCTTGA
This sequence comes from Pirellulaceae bacterium, assembly GCA_029936215.1. Classification (GTDB taxonomy): domain Bacteria; phylum Planctomycetota; class Planctomycetia; order Pirellulales; family Pirellulaceae; genus SAT2750. The sequence continues at coordinate 8,737 of JAPYUD010000078.1, forward strand.
TCCAGGCGCCGTAACTGAAGGCCTGGTCTCGCTTAAAATCCCCAAGCCCTCCGAGGTCGAAGGTCCCGCCGGCTTTCAGGACCGGTGCCGGCCCGATCTTGCCATCCGGGTTCCAGCTGATGTTTCCGGTAGCAGGGAATTTAGCGGGACCTGGCCCCAGGTTCTTTGCCTCGTTGCCGGTCCCTTCGTTAAGCGGCAGGTGGACCAGCAGTCCCTCGACAGGGAGGTTCTCATCCGGAGACTCGGTGGAAAGCTGGGTAAGCCATTTCTCGAAATCTGCCTTGCTGGTACTTCTTCGCTCTTCGCGTTTCTTCACCGCGGCAGCCAGTTCTCCTCCAATCGCATTCCAACGCGGCAGGTCCGCGGCATTCGGGACCAACAGTGTCGCACCGCCACCCTCCTTCACGTTGCGATCCTTGGCTCCCTGCGTGGTGTTGCGGAAGAAGGCAGCCATCGAGTAGTAGTCCTTCATCGAGAAGGGATCGAACTTGTGATCGTGGCACTGGCTGCAGTTGGTCGTCATTCCCAGGAAGACCCAGCCGATCGTCTGCACCCGGTCCGCCGCGTAGAGTGCCAGGGTCTCCTCGTCGATGGTTCCTCCCTCGTTGGTGGTGATGTTGCAGCGTTGGAAACCGGTGGCTACCAGCTGATCATCGGACGGGGTGGGAAGCAGGTCCCCGGCAAGCTGTTCCAGCGTGAACTGGTCAAAAGGCTGGTTGGCGTTAAAGGCCCTGATGACCCAGTCCCGGTAAGGCCACATCTCGCGGTAGTTATCAAAATGCAGCCCGTGCGTGTCCCCATAGCGGGCGGCGTCGAGCCAGTAGCGGCCGCGATGTTCTCCCCAGGCGGTTGATTTCATCAGAACGTCAATCCAGTCAGAGAGGGCCGCATCCTCGCCCTTGCCAAAATCCTCCACGAAGGCCGCCAGGTTGTCCGGTGAGGGCGGCAGGCCGGTGATGTCCAGGTGCAGCCGGCGAAAAAGCGTGTGCGGGTCCGCCTGGGGGGCTGGGGAGAGGCCCAGTGCCTGCAGCTTATCCAGCACGAAATGGTCGATACCATTTTTTGCCCAGGCCCTGTTCCGGATCGATGGCAATCGCGGGCTGGTGGGGGCAATAAAGGACCAGTGTGCCTCGTAGCCGGCTCCCCCGGCGATCCATCGCTTGAGCAACTGTTTCTGCTCGCTGCTCAGTTGCTTCTTGGACTCCGCGGGGGGCATCACCTGGTCCGGATCGCTGGAGAAAATCCTCGCTATCAGCTCGCTCTGCTTTGGCTTACCGGCCAGGATCGCACCTGACTCGATCGCCAGCTCCCGGTGATCAAGCCGCAGTTCCGCCTTGCGAGCCGCACTGTCCGCGCCGTGACAGGAAAAGCAGTTTTCCGAGAGGATCGGCCGGATGTCCCGGTTGTAACTGAGCGGTTCCGCTCCCGCGGCCGGGACGGGAAACAGGGTCAGCAGCGAGGCGGCCAGGACCATTCCCAACGCCGCCTGGGGACCTGTGCGGTGAGCTTCCAGTTGCCGGTCAATTCCAATTTTCATATTGTGGTGGCCTTGATGCTCAAAGTCTCTCAAGTGAAAAAAGCAATGGCAGGGATCTGCCGTGGCCTCATTGTCGACTGCAACAGGCTCTCGTTGCAAGGTACTTGTTGTGATCAGGAACGAAACCCTCCCGATGCTTCAAGCTGCTCGTCGGCAATGGTACGATGAGAGCCTGGGCCTGCTGCCAGATTATCCCTGAAAGGATGTCAACCGATGAAACGAATTCCCCTGCTGATCCTCACGATGGGCCTGTTTGTACTTCCCACCTTGACTCTTCGTGGGCAGGAGAAGGCTGGCTTCACTCGTCACGGGGAGGTGATTTACGGGCGCAAGCATGGCCTGGCAATGACGATGGACATCTTCTCTCCGTCCACAGGGGCCAATGGCGTGGGCGTGATCGCGGCGGTCAGTGGCGGCTGGTTTTCCAGCCAGTCCGCGATTGCTTCTGCCGACGGGCAGTTGCCAGGCTTCTTTAAAAAGCAGATCGGAGAGTTGCTCGGCCGTGGTTACACCGTGTTCGCGGTGGTGCATGGTAGCCAGCCCAAGTACACGGTTCCCGAGATTCTTGAAGATATGCACCGGGCAGTCCGTTACGTCCGCCACCACGCGGCGACCTACAAGGTAGACCCGGAAAGACTGGGGATCTTCGGTGGCTCGGCCGGCGGCCATCTTTCGCTGATGCAGGGGACGGCGGGCAGCCAGGGGGACGCGACAGCAGCG
>JAPYUD010000605.1:0-2118 GCA_029936215.1 Pirellulaceae bacterium
GCGAGGAGGTTCTGCGCAAGGTAAAAAACAAGCCCTTCAAGGCACCGCTCGTTGCCACAAGTGAACTCCCGGATGGCACCCGGTTAAATGGCCTGGCAGGGCTCAAAAAGTACCTGCTTAACGAGAGGTCAGGTGATTTCAGTGAGGCAATTACCCGTAAAATGATGTCCTATGCACTGGGTCGATCTCTGGAACTCACCGATAATAAAGAAGTCCTGCAGATCACCGAGAGGTTCGCCTCCAGGGGCCACAAGCTGCGCGACCTGATCCTTGCTATTGTTCAAAGCGACGCATTTACGACAAAATAATAATCTTCCCAAGGAACTCCTCGCGGGAAAATCATGTCAAAAAAATCCTGGCACCTCTCACGTCGAACCTTCCTGCAGGGAAGCGGTATTTCCATGGCCCTGCCATGGCTGGAGAGCATGGCCACCGCGGCCGATGCCCAGGAACTTCCCACGCGATTTTGCGGTGTTTATTTTCCCTTCGGTGTGAGCCTCCCACCGGCCAACCACGAGCAGGCCCAGTGGAACTGGTTCCCGGAAGGCAGTGGCCGGGAATTCCGCTACCGGAATGTGCTCCGTTCCCTCGAGCCACTCAAAAAGAACGTGACCATCCTCGGTGGCATCTCCCACCTCAGCGGTCACAAGATGGGTGGCCACGACACCGGGGACATTTTCCTTACCGGGGCGCGTTTCCAGGGCAGCGACTACGGCAACTCGATTTCCCTGGACCAGTATGCAGCCCTTCAGATGGGCAACCAGACACGTTTCCCATCGCTGGTCCTTTCCAGTGACGGGGGCGTGGGCGAGCCGACGCGCAGCACCACCCTCTCCTTCTCGCGCGAGGGACGACCGGTCCCGGCACTGGCCAGCCCCAAGCAGATTTTTTCCCGGCTGTTCGGGGACGGGGATGAAAACACAGCCGCTCAACAACGGCAAATGGAAAACTCAAGCAGCATCCTGGACCTGGTTCTGGAAAATGCCCGCAGCCTGAAAAACCGGCTGGGGCGACAGGATCAGAACAAGTTCGATGAATACCTCTCCTCGGTCCGTGATATCGAGCAACGGGTCGAGCGATCCGAGCACTGGCTTAACATCCCCAAGCCGGAAGTGCCGGCAGATGCGGTCAACATCGAGGTCTCCCAGGAAGCGCCACGAGAGTACCTGCAGTCGATGTATGACCTGATGTTCCTGGCATTCCAGACCGACTCGACGCGGATGGCAACTTACATGATTGGCCAGGTGGCGGGGGCCACCACGATTGCCAATGCCTTCCCCGCCTGCATCGGCCTGCAGGGGAACTGGCATGGCCTGGCTCACGGAGCAGGAAAGAAGGGCGGCTACGAGAGGCTTGGGCGTTTTGACCAGTTCCTCATCGAGCACCTCTCTTCCTTCCTTGGCAAGCTGGCCTCGACAACCGAGGGGGACGGCACCCTGCTCGATCGCACGATCGTCCTGTATGGAAGCAGTAATAGTCGGACGCACAACAACAGGAATTATCCACTGGTGCTTGCCGGTGGCAATTCACTTGGCCTGAAACATGGCCAGTACCTGCGGTACAAGGACGACATCCCGTTATCCAACCTGTTTGTTACGATCCTTGATCGCCTGGGCATATCGGTTCCGTCCTTTGCCGATAGTACGGGTGAACTGTCTGACCTGATCTAAACGTGCAGGGACCGGGAACCATGCTCTCTGGATATCCTCACGAACATCGAATGAACAAGCGAGAGAAAATCCGTCTCTTTCTGACGCTGCTGCTTCTGGTCGGTTTCACTCAAGCGATTCTCGCCAGCGACAAGACTGCCGCGGACGAGGCGGAGCAACTCTTCGCCGTCCAGGTCCTGCCGCTGCTCAAAACCAAATGCTTCGGCTGCCACGGGGACGACCCGGAGGGTGATCTGAAGGGAAACCTGGACGTTCGCAACCGAACTGCCCTGCTCAGGGGAGGCGAATCAGGTGAACCCTCCATCGTCCCAGGCAAGGCAGAAAAAAGCCTGCTCGTTAAGGCGATCCTCTGGGAAGACCTGGAAATGCCTCCCAAGGAGAATGATCGCCTGACAGTGGACCAGATCACATCCATCCGCCGATGGATCGCAGCGGGCGCGCCATGGCC
>JAPYUD010000606.1:0-2104 GCA_029936215.1 Pirellulaceae bacterium
ACTGGCGGCGTGAAAAGCGTGAGCGGCTTAAGTTCTTCATGGTCTGGATTCCTTGGGACCCGGGAACCCGGGCGGAAAAGAAAAAATACTGTTCAACAAATACTGATTCCCCTATGATGCCATCTTGCCCGGCAGGTGGCAATCAACTCCTGCCGTGAAGCGTGCGACGACAAAATTTCCATATCCTGGCGAGACCTGATGATGAAACGTAATCTGCTGGTACTTTCCCTGGCCCTGGGTTTCCTGTCTGCTGACCTCCTGGAGGCCGAGAACTGGCCTGGCTGGCGGGGCCCACGAGGAGACGGTACCAGCACCGACCGGGGTGTGCCAGCGGAGTGGGATGGCGCGACGGGCAAGAACATCCTCTGGAAAACGCCTATTCCCGGCAAGGGACATGCGTCCCCAATTATCTGGAACGACCGGGTCTTCGTGGTCTCCTGCCTGCCCGAGGAAAAGACCCGGGTGCTGGTGGCCCTGGATCGCCGTACAGGCACACCTGCCTGGCAACGGGAAGTTGTCGAGGCAGGCCTGGAAACAAAGCACTCGCTTAATAGCCGGGCTTCGGGAACGCCGGTGACCGATGGAAAATTCGTCTACGTCACTTTTTTTGAAGCCGATGGTTCCAAGGTGGATGCGCCAAATGTCGGCAGCAAGCGGCTGATCACACCTGGGAACATGGTCGTGGCGGCCTATGATTTTGATGGCAACCTTGCCTGGCGTGTCGCGCCGGGGACGTTCATCAGTGCCCATGGTTACTGTAGTAGCCCGGTGATTTTTGAGGACCTGTTGATTGTCAACGGGGACCATGACGGCGAATCCTACGTTGTCGCGCTGGATCGCAAGACCGGCAAGACGGTCTGGAAAGTGGCCCGGGAACACAAGACCCGCAGCTACGTTACCCCGCTGATCCGGAAGATCAATGGCCAGCCACAGATGGTGATGTCAGGCAGCAAGAGTATTGTCAGCCTGGACCCGCGTACCGGGGAACATTACTGGAAGATCGACGGGCCAACCGAACAGTTTGTCGCCTCGATGGTTTACGACGGGGAGCTCTTTTTCATGTCTGCCGGTTTCCCCACTTACCACGTGATGGGAATTCGACCGAATGGCAAGGGCGATGTCACCGACTCGCATGTCGCCTGGCATGTGACCAATGCCCGCTGCTATGTTCCCTCGCCGGTGCTGGTCGACGGGCACCTGTTTGTCGCCGACGACCGGGGCACGGCGAACTGCTTTGTTGCCAAGACCGGTGAACGTCTCTGGCAGGCTCGGCTCGGTAACCATTTCAGTGCCTCGTTGCTTACCGCAGGCGGCCATGCCTACCTGCTGGCGGATGACGGCACGATGACCATTGTCCGCCCGGGTGGCGAGGAGCCGGATGTGGTCGCTGTCAACAAGCTGGGCGAGTTCTGCTTTGCCTCGCCGGCGATCAGCCAGAACAGCCTCTTTATTCGCGGCGAAAAGAATATCTACTGTATTGGGAAAGCCAAGGCGGGTGGGGACTAGTGCCCGCCGCCGGACAAGGAGAAGTTGAGATGAAGTTGCGCCTGCTTTTCGTGCTGACGATCTGCCTTTTCATCTTTCCGGGGGGTACCAGTGCGGAAGAGGGAAATGCGAACCAGCTGACAAAAGGAGAGAAGGCGGCCGGGTTCACGCTGCTTTTTAACGGCCGTGACCTTGATGGCTGGAAACATGCTGGCAACTGGGTCGTCCAGGATGGCGTGATCACGCGGATGGGCAAGGGAGGTTCGCTGACGTACGAGACAGCGAAAGTCCCTGATGATTTTGAGCTACGGTTCCAGTGGAAAGTAGCAGAGGGGAGCAACAGCGGGGTCTATTATCGCCCCGGACAATACGAGTACCAGATCCTGGATAACAAGGTCCATGCAGATGGAAAGAATCCTCGTACCAGTGCTGCCTCGCTCTATTTCTGCATGGCTCCCTCGCATGATGCGACCCGGCCGGTGGGCGAGTGGAACGAGGGTCGTGTGATCTGCAAGGGGACGGTCGTTCAGCACTGGCTCAATGGGAAGAAGGTAATCGGCTTTGATTACAGTGATCCGAAATGGAAGTTCAAGGTGAGCCTGCTCAAGCTGCGAGGAGC
>JAPYUD010000607.1:0-2100 GCA_029936215.1 Pirellulaceae bacterium
TCCGTAACTTCGTGACATCCCCATAACGAATCGATTCAAGACCCTCCGCCTCGACCCTCAGAATCGCCAGATCGGTCCAGGGATCCCCGGCGACCACTTTCTCCACCTTCTCCACTTGCTGGACCTTGTAAGGTCGTCGCTGGATCCAGACGAAATAATCATTTTCCTTTGGGTCACCCAGGACGTGGTAATTGGTCAGGATCAGTCCATTGGCTCCCACCACGACCCCACTGGCATACTCGTTGGGTATGAAATCCGGGTCTGTCGGATCCAATTCCTGTGCCTCACCCGTTTTCAAACGACGGACCCTGGCAATCGCCACCACCGATTTTTCTGCACTGGCAATCGCCTCAACAAGGGCCCCTTCCAGCGCAACTGCAGATTTGATCGCCGACGTGGACGACCCGGACCCAGGGGGTTGGGCCATGGCCGACCCGTCAACGATCAGCCAGGCGACAAACATACCAGCCAGCCAGCCCGGTGAACTCCACCGACCAGCTTCTGCGAGCGTGAATAACCGGTGGAAGAAAGGCAAACCCTGCATTGACCGTTTCTCCGGTCAACCGGCTCACGACTTGGTCGTGATCGCCATGTCGACAGATGGTACTTGAGACGGGAATTGTTACCGTCATGATACCATCTGCCGACGCGCCGCATACAACCATGCAGCGAGCGTGTTGCCTAGCTATCAACCTCAGTGGTGATCTCCGGCGGTTGTTCCTCCTCCTGCTCCAGGTAACCGCCCGCGGCAAGTACTTTCTGCGTGATCTCCTCGGTCACGGCAATATCCTCCATCAGGAAATTACGTGCCTTTTCCTTGCCCTGGCCAAGATACGTGTCGCCATATTTGAACCAGGATCCACTTCGATCGACCACACCATGCTTGACACCAAGGTCGAGAATATCCCCCTCGTAACTGATTCCATGGGTGTGCATCATGTCGAATTCTGCAATCCGGAACGGAGGGGCAACCTTGTTCTTTACAATTTTCGCCCGCACCCGCTGTCCAACAATATCCTCACCGTCCTTGAGCTGTCCAATTCGCCGCACATCAATGCGACAGGAACTGTAGAACTTCAAGGCCCGACCGCCAGGTGTCGTCTCGGGACTGCCAAACATCACACCAATCTTCTCGCGGATCTGGTTGATGAAGATTACCGAGGTCTTGCTCTTGGCAATCGCACCGGTCAATTTCCGCATCGACTGGCTCATTAACCTGGCCTGCAGGCCAACATGTGCGTCCCCAATCTCTCCTTCCAGCTCCTTGCGAGGAACCAAGGCTGCCACCGAGTCAATAATGATCACGTCCACGGCATTGGATTTGATCAGCATCTCGCAGATCTGCATTGCCTCTTCCCCACTGTTTGGCTGGCTGACAAGCAGGGTTTCCAGTTCTACCCCAAGCTTCTTTCCCCAGCTGGGATCAAAGGCATGCTCGGCATCAATCATGGCTGCAATCCCGCCTAATTTCTGGGCCTGGGCAGCGACGTGCAGGGCGAGCGTTGTCTTGCCACTCGACTCGGGACCAAAAACCTCAATCACCCGGCCCCGGGGTACTCCCTGGCCACCCAGGGCAATATCCAGCGACAAGCTGCCTGTGGGAATCCCCTCAATGCGACGCTGCCTGTCACTGCCCAGAGGCATGATCGCGCCTTCACCAAACTGCTTCTCAATCTGCTGCAGGGTATTCTTTAACTGAGAATTGCCCTCAAGCATCTCCGCAACCTTGCTAGGCAAAGCCTCCTTCTTCGACTTGGCGTTTGACTTCTTTTTGGCTTTCGGCTCGTCCGCCGTTTTTTTCGGCTCGTCCACCGTTTCTTTCGGCTCGTCCACCGTTTCTTTCAGCTCGTCCACCGTTTCTTTTGGCTCCTCCGCCGTTTCTTTCGCCGACTTCGTCGTCTTTACCATGACTTCTTTCACTTCCGTGTCCGGGGAATTCTTTACCGCAACCATCGATAGACTCCTTTATCGAATACTCAATTGATTTCTCAACCAACCTCTGGCCCAACCACCATATAGTGAACAAATGAACCACGTGAACGCGTGTTCACTATATCGGCTGATTTTTGCTCTTACAAGAGCAAATCTGCCAGGCCCAGC
>JAPYUD010000079.1:0-10783 GCA_029936215.1 Pirellulaceae bacterium
GGGTCTTTTTGCGATCCCTGTTGCTCTCGCTCGATGGCTGGGCCCAGGGTCACGAACCACCGGCGAGCGTCTATCCCACCATTGGCGAGGGAACACTGGTCGACTGGCACCAGGAAAAGAGCGGTTTTCCGGAGCTCCCCGGGATCCGCTATCCCGGCGTGATTCACTATCCCTCCAACTGGAACTGGGGGACCCGCTGGGAGCGAATGATCGTGGACCGCCAGCCTCCCACCGCTGAGGGAGACTACGTGGTGCTGGTTCCTGGATTCGACAGCGACGGCAACGAACGAGGTTGTCTCTCGCCGCCGGAGGTAATCGCCCCGGTTGCCACCTACACCGGCTGGAACCTGTTTGCCGAGGACCAGCCGACGCCGCAGAGCCTGGTTGGCCTTCGCGGCTCGTATATCCCCTTCCCCGTCAGCAAGGCAGAGCGAGAGGAGTCGGGGGACCCCCGTCCTTCCCTGGAGGAACGCTACGAGAACCTGGAAGGGTACATGGCGGTACTCAAGCGGGCCTGCGACCGACTCTACGCGGATGGCTACCTGCTGGCCGAGGACGTCGAGCGCACGCTCCGCGTCCAACGCCAGCGAGTGGCACCGCTCTTTGAGGAAACGAGCAGTGACGAGTAAATCGTGGGATAGACAAATTAGACGGTCTGCCCCCATGAATCGACCCCGGAAGTTTGTTAAGCTTGACGCCGGATACGTGAGGGGATGTGCCCCTGGTGGTTTCAAGTGATCTATTGGAGAGAAAAGACAGATGTTGACAGTTGGTGACAAGTTTCCGGAATACACGGTGGATGCATGCATTGGTTCGGATGCGGAGAGCTTGACGCAGATCAGCAACACGGACTATGACGGCAAATGGGTTGTTTACTTTTTTTACCCCAAGGATTTCACCTTCATTTGCCCGACCGAGATTGCTGAGTTCAACCGGCAATTAGCCGAGTTCAAGGATCGGGACTGCGAGGTGGTAGGTGGGAGCACGGACAACGAGTACTCTCACCTGGCATGGTGCCAGCAGCATGATGATCTCAAGGACCTCCAGTATCCACTGGTTGGTGCCCAGAAAATGGCCGCGGACCTGGGGATCCTGGATCCGGATGCAAACGTCTGCCTGCGAGCGACCTTTGTGGTCGATGGCGACGGTGTGATCCAGTATGCTGCTGCAAATCGCCTCAGCGTGGGTCGGAACATTGCCGAGGTGCTCCGGGTGATTGATGGGATCCAGTCAGACGAGCTGTGTCCGTGTAACTGGAAAAAAGGAGATCCCACGCTCTAAGTTCCCGGGATGATGCCTCTCCCTCGTTGGGGCCTTGGCCATGTCCGGGACTCCTGGCGGGAGTTTGTGAGGAGAACATGGGGGTGAATGATCGTGGAATACGTCAACAAGTTGCGTGAGGAGATCCCGGATGCAGCCAAGGATCTCAGGCTCAACCTTTCAACAGTGTTGCAGAGCCAGTATCTTTCGCCCGAACAGATCTGGTCCGTAGCCTTAAGCGCCAGTTTTTTTGTCCAGCAGTCCCGGTTGATCGAGGCGGTCCTGGCAGACGCGGTTGGTGTGATCGGCCAGGAGGGTGTGGACGATGCCCGTGGGGCTGCTGCCATCATGGGAATGAACACCGTCTATTACCGTTTTTGCCATATGATCTCCAAGGAGAGCTATTCAACGCGGATGGCGGGGCTGCGAATGAACCGAATGGTAAATCCATCCACCACCAAGACCCAGTTTGAACTTTGCTCGCTGGGCTGTGCGGTAATCGCCGGGTGTGAGGCCTGTTTGCAGGCTCATGAAGAGAGCCTTCTCAAGGAAGGATTGACCGAGGAACAGGTGCATGACACGGTCCGCATTGCGGCCGTTATCCAGGGGGTTGCGATTGCGATCTCATGAAGTCCTGGTCGTGATGGAGAAACGGGCATGTCTGCCAGTCAAAGCAGTAAATCGAGTCTTCCCCTGGGAGTTCCGGACCTGGTGACGCAGGCTCTGCCCGACGACGAACGGCTCTGGGTTCCCCAGGCCGAGAATGTCTGGTTTCGCCCCCTGCACCTGGATCGTGTCTCCGGCCAGTGGGTCAACCTGCTGCGGGTTCGTCGCAGCGGTGTCCTCAGCCGTCACCGGCACCCGGCTCCAGTCCACGGGTACGTGATCTCCGGCAGCTGGCGGTACCTCGAACACGACTGGGTGGCCACGGCGGGGACCTATGTCTACGAGCCCCCGGGAGACGTGCACACGCTGGTGAATGACGATGGTAGCGAGGAGATGATCACGCTGTTTCACATCAGCGGGGCACTGATCTACATGGACGAGGAGGGCCAGGCCTGTGGTTTTGACGATGTGCATACCAAGATCGAGATGTGCATCCGGCATTTCCAGGAGGTCGGCCTGGGAGCGGACTTCGTCGAGCAGTTTGTCCGCTAACGCACGCTGTACCCGCCATCCACCGGCAGGATCGCGCCGGTAATGAAAGCAGCCTGCCCGGAGCAGAGAAAGAGAGCTGCCCCGGTGACATCCTCCACCGTGCCCCAGCGTCCCAGCGGGGTCCTCTTGACGATCTCGCTGCTGCGCTGGCTGTCATCCACCAGGGGCCGGGTGAGGGCGGTTTCAATCCAGCCCGGTGCGATCGCGTTCACGCGAATCCCCTCGTCCGCCCAGCCGATTGCCAGGGAACGAGTCAGCTGGGCCACGCCGCCCTTGCTGGCACTGTAGGCGGGGGCCGGGCCGCTGCCGAAAAAAGTCAGCATTGAGGCCATGTTGAGCACGCACCCATCGGCTTCGGCCAGCAGTGATCGGCAGGCATAGGAGGCCCGCATCGTCCCCAGCAGGTTGATGTTTATCACCTCCTCAAAACCGGCCACCTCGTGTTCCTGGTTATCCCGGTAGAGGACACCGGCACAATTGACCAGCACATCCAGACCTGGCAGTCCGGCAACCAGCTGGCCAATGGCATCCTCGTTTCGTACATCCAACGCCATGTAGTCGATATTTTCTTGACCGGTGGGCAATTCCGCTTCCACCCCGGTGGCCAGGACCTGGTCCCCAAGCGCTGCAAAAGCGAGTGCGATTGCCTCGCCGATTCCCCGGGTTCCACCGGTGACAAGCACTTTTCGTGACATTTCCTTGTCCTTTTTTCTACCTGCGTGCCTGCCCCGCTTGTGACTGTAGCAAAAAGGCTACAAAGGATGGCCTGTTGTAGCAGAAACGACAGTTGACGCTGCTTAATGCGGCTGTCTATCGTAGCCGAAGAGAGATAGTAACTCTAACGCCCTTCTTCAGCAGGTGCACGGAATCGTGGATGAATGGGTATGTATCCTGGTGACAGTCGTTGGTGTCATCCTACTGGTCCCTTTCCTGATTGGATGGGCTGTCGGTAAGGCGTCAGCCCGGCGACGCTGCAGGACATGTGGCCAGAAAGTCGACCAGGACGCGCTCAAGTGCACACGCTGTGGCACGCCGCTGGTGACCCCTTCTGCTTCTCCAGCCGGATCCCAGTTCAAAATGGTTCGCCGGGTGATTGGCCACTGGTACAAGAGTGACCGTATCGATGAGCAGCAGCGCGACCAGTTACTTGGATTTGTGGACCAGGACGAGCAGCAGGAGGCCGAGCGGAAGCCGGCACCCTCGGCCGCGGCACAAGAGGCCGCCGACCTGGTCCAGCCGGCTGCAGCGCAGCAACAACCTGCCCCGACGATAGTTTCTCCTCCTGCCCCGACAATAGTGGATTTAAGCGGCATGCAGGTTTCCGCGACCACGCCGGAACCTCCCTCGACCGACAGGCCAGCAGAGGTCCCCGCCGAGATACCGCCTGCTCCGGTCCGTTCCCGACGAGCCCTTGGAGAAATCCTGCATGCCTTCATGGATCAGCGCAACATTCGCTGGGGCGAGTTGATCAGCGGCCTGTTGATTATCGGCAGCGCGATCGGGCTGGTGATCAGCCTGCGAGCCACCCCGCTGGGCAAGCTTCCCTATTTTGCCTCGTTAATATTCATGCTCATCACTGCGGTGATTTTCAGTGGCGGGATGTACTCGCTGAAGAAGTGGAAGTTGAGGACGGCGAGCCGGTCAGTCCTGGTCGTGACCTCGCTGCTTGTACCGCTCAATTTCCTTGCCGGTTCCTGGGAGGGGACGGCATCGGTCGCCCCGATTGCATCCGGGAACCCGGTCTACCTGCTGGCCCTGCTGGTGGGGCTCGGGGGGCTTGGTGCGATCTCTTACTTTGCCAGCAGGGCGCTGATGCCCACTGGCTGGTGGCGGCTCTGGCTGGCCATCATGGGGCCGTCGGCCGGCCAGTTGATCATTAACCGGACAGCCGCACCCGGGATGTCGGACCTGACAGTCGGGCTGTTATTTATTCTGCCGCTGGCCAGTTTCCTGGCGGCCAATATGCTGCAGTGGCAGGTGACATCACGCTGGAAAAAAATTACTCCCCGGCGAGCAGAACCGGGTTTCCTTGTCCTCGCGATCGGTGCTTTTTCACTTGTTCTTCCCGGCATCCTGCTGGCGATAATGGCCGAGGACCGGATTGGAACAATCCGGCAGCTGGCCGGGGCACTCGTGCTGGTCGGCTCTGCCGTGATGGTGATTGGTATCCTCGTACACCAGCGAGCCTACCAGCTCTTTTCTTTCCGGCTGAGAGTCACCGGGACGGCGACAGCACTGATCGGTGGCTCCCTGGTGGTCATGGCGCTGTTTCTTACCTGGCCGGAACCGGGCGCGATGCAGCGAGTCAGCCTGCTCGGTGGAATCTCGCTGCTGTTGCTCTCTATCTTTGGCCGCTTTGCCACCACCCTCATGTCCTCCATGCTGCTGCTCGGTGCAGGACTCTGGCTGACTCTCCAGATCGCAACGGGGCAGTACGACCAGCTCGACACGACCAGCCTGGCTACCCGCCATGGGGAGCTGGTCGTGGGCGGCCTGACCAGCGTGTTTGCAATGGTCTACGCGATGATCCTGCTCGTGCTGGGGCGGACCACTTTTTCAAGGCTGGGTCCGGAGTATCGCAGGATGGCGAACTGGTCGGGCCTGGCAGCCCACCTCTTCTCCGTCGGGCTGGCCCTGCTGGTCACATGGATTGCCATCGGAGACCCGCTGCTGGGACAGCTTCGTCACGCCGATTACACCGGGCTTGTCTTTACCCTCTATGCGGTGGCCCTGATTGCCGCCGGTTTCCGGATCCCCTGGCGATGGGTCAACCTGGCTGGCGGGAGCCTGCTGCTGCTGGCACTACTGCAGATCATGCTCGTTAACGAGTCGGTCGGCAGCTGGATGGTTTCAGCCGGCATGGAGCTTGAGCAGCCCGGCCTGATCGTGCTGATCGTACACGGGCTTCTCTGCGTGATCCTCTCGCTGGTGCAGAAAAAACATGCATCTCCGGAGGTTGTCAGGGCAGGGCCCGCTCTTGCCCCTTACCAGCTACTGGCTGCCTGTGGCCTGGTCACCAGCGCGATTGCCTTTCCCTGGGCCCTGGTAGTCACCGACGGCACCTTCGTGACCCATGGACTGGAGGTGCTGGCGATCTCGTTTACCTGGCTGCTGGGGTCGCTGGTCTTATCCGATTCGCGACTCGCCGGTGCCTTTCAGCTGGGGACCGTGGTGGCGACGATCCTGGCCACGATCGGCTGGAGTGACCAGAACGGCTGGTGGACGCCGGGCAACCTGCTCACCATGGAACACCTTCGTGCCCACCTGTTCACGCTTTCGCTGCTGGGTCTCGCCTGGACACTCGTCCGCACCTCATGGCATCGTCAGCCGCTGTTGAAGAAGTGGATTCCCTCGCCCTGGCCTGGCTACTACCGGGCAGCCCACCTGCTTGCCAGCCTTGCCCTGCTCGTGGTGCTGGCCCTGATGACCCTGGCGGCGGTGCTCTATGAAACCGCTCCCTCTTTCTATGACAATCCCCAGGCATGGAGTCTCTCCATCCTGGGTCACAGCCTGGGACTGGTTGACTGGGGCTGCTGGCTGCTGCTGGCAGCTGCCTGGGGACTGGAACAAAAGCTGCTGCAAAATCGCCAGAGCCTGGTTGGACTGCTGGCAACCCTCGCAGCCTTCCCGATGCTCTCGGCACTTGCCCTGCGTGGTGATTTCCTGGTGGGACATGCGATTCGCTGGGTGCCTGCGATGCTGGCTCTTGCGCTGGTCGTATGGCTGGCCTGGGACCGGTTCCGTCCCGACAGGCAGTTGCCCCTGTCGCCAGGGGAGCCGGGCGGGAGTCGTTCGGCCAGGCAGTGCCAGTTGCTGGCCTGGTCTGCAGGAGTCCCGGTGGTCTTGTTTACTGCCTGGGCCGCGATCTTTCAGCTTGCAGGTGTGGAGCCACTGCCGGTTGCCGAGAGCTCGATTTTCTTTCAGCTGCTCCCCGACGTCCTGTATGCCGGCCCGCTGGCGGTCTTCTCCGTGGTGCTGGTGTTGCTTGCTCTTTGCACCGCCCGCAGCAGCTACATGGTTGGTGCGGCGATCTGCTGGCAGCTGGGGATCTTCCCCTCCTGGCGGGGCCTGGTGGCGGTTTTTCATTCCGCAACAGACCTGCAGCACGTTGAAGCGATGCTCTCTGCCACCACGCTCAACTTCCTGGGCGCGTTCCTTTTCGTCCTCCTCTGGCGGACCGTGAACTTTGGCAGGCAGCGACTCGATGGTGTGGATCCGGAGGGATCCGCGATCCAGGACGATCCCAGGCAGGTTTCCCAGCTGGCATACAGCGTTTTTTCTGCAGTACTTTTTGCCAGCCTGGGTGTGGTTGCCATACTGGCAGGCCCCACTTCCACGCTGCACCAGGCGATCTCGCTGGAACTCTCCGCATTGGTCTCACTGGTTGCCGTGGCGGCCATGTTGCTTTCTGGTTTTTACCAGCCGGCCCGGAGAACCCCCTACCGGCAGCGGGACATGATCCTGCTCTCACTGATGGTCGCTGGCAGCTGGCTGGCGAACCAGGCATGGCTCGTTGACGGCCAGGTCTCGCGGATGGTGACAACACTCGGCTGCTCCTGGCTGGCTGTCTCTGCCGTGGTCACCACCTGGTGGGGATTCAGCTTTACTCGCACGGTTCGCGAGCAGGGGGGGCACGGGAGCCTGGTGGCCTGGGAAAGAGCAGATCGGCTATCGACCGGCATGCTCAGCTGGTGGCTCGCCAGCTGGCTGCTTGCCGCCGCGGTCCTTTTGATCGGTCACGAGGAGCTGGGTCTTCCATTCTACCTGGCCGTCCGTCTCTCGATCGGCCTGGCGGTGGTCGCCTGCCTGGCTCACCTTGTCATCCAGCGAAGTCCGATGGAATACCTCGCCCTGGTGGCCCTGCTCTGGGGGGTCAACGTCCTGGTTGGTGACATCCATGGAGTTTCCGGATCGCAATGGCTCCACTGGCAGGTCCTGACCCTGGCCCTGGTCTCGCTCTGCATCGTATCGGGTGTTCGTGTTACACGTCACTTCAAGTCCTGGCTGCGCCCGGATTACTCGGCCCTGATGGTAACCATCAGTTGCTGGGTCGTGACCGCTGTGGCATTTGTGGCTGTGCTGGCGTCTTTTGACAGGATCCCCAGTATCCCCGAGGAGTCGATCCACCTGCTATACACTGCTATTGTCCTGGCCCTGGTGACCCAGCTGGCCCGGTCACTGGCACCTCGCCGCGGGGATGCCCCGGCCGGTTTCTTCTTTACCGGCTTTGCCCTCCTTTGGATTTTCTTTTCCCGCCAGGGGTGGACCTCGGAAATGGCCACGGGGATCCTGCTGGCCACGTCGAGCCTCTACCTTGCCATCAGCTCCTGGTGGCTTTGCCAGTCAGACCTGGCGGCAGGGATCGGGCAGCGGATGAGTGATCTTTCGATCGAGGACCGCCGCCGGGAGACGTCCTGGTGGTTGCTGCCAGTGAGCCTGGTCATGACGGTCGTTTTTTACGTGATCGCGATGCAGCTGTTGCTTACAAGTGTCGAGGCCTGGCCCCGCTGGCTGGTCGGGATCGTCCCGCTCGGGACAGGAGCAGCCATCCTGGCCTCGGCCGACAGGAGGAACCCGGTCCAGGCCCGGGTGGTGGCACTCAGTAGTGGCGTGATTGCGCTGGTTTTCCTCTGCTGGGCAGGAATTGACCCCGGGGTGGAGGGCGCCTGGACGAATCGTATCGCCAGGGGTTTCCTGGTTCTCTCGACGGTCTGTTTCCTGCAGATTGCCTTTGGATCACGGCTGGCAGCACGTGGGGGCAGCTGGTCGGAGGCTTTCAAGTGGCAACTGGTAATCAACCGGGGCTCGGCCCTGGTCGCATTCTGCGCGGTCTTCCTTGCCGAGTGGCGGTACTTCGACCCGCAGACGGGAACAGGGATTGCCACGCCGGAGATGCTGCTGGTGGCCCTCGCCCTGGTTTTCCTGATGCTGGCTCTGCTGGCCGGGGCTCTCAAGCCGGAGCGGGATCCCTTCTCGCTCTCGGACAAGGGGAGGGAAATTTACGTCTACCTTGCCGAGCTGGTGGGATTGTTCATCTTCGTGCACTTTTATCTCTCCCGTCCCTGGCTCTTCAAGGGCTGGATGACCGATTACTGGCCCTTCGTTGTGATGCTGATGGCCTTTGGAGGAGCACTGCTGGGCGAAATGTGTGAACGCCGGAGGATCATGGTCCTGGTCGACCCGCTGCAGCACACTGCTTTCCTGCTTCCCCTGATCCCGCTCGTGGGGATCTGGGTTTTCGGGCAGGATTTTGACAGCGAGATCCTGCTGGCCTGCTATGGCCTGTTGAATATCGTGCTCCTGCAGTTTCGCCGCAATTTCCTTTATGCACTGGGGGCAGGATTCTGTGGCAACCTTGCTTTCTGGTTCCTGCTGTCGAGGTACGAGTCGCTTGCCTTCATCGAGCACCCGCAGTTCTGGCTGGTTCCCCCGGCAATTTCTGTCCTGGGAGCGGCCCAGCTGAACAGGGACCGCCTCGATCCGAAGCAGCTTACTTTCATCCGCTATTTCGCGATCGTGGTGATTTACCTGAGTTCCACCAGCGAGATGATGATCCAGGGACTTGGCCAGACACTCTGGCCGCCAATGGTGCTGGCTGTGCTTTCGATCGCGGGGGCGCTGGTGGGGATTGCCGCGCGAGTCAGGGCCTTCCTCTACCTGGGCGTGGCATTCCTGGTGATTTCCATCCTCGGGATGGTCTTCCATGCCCACCAGCGGGTTGAGAATGTCTGGCCCTGGTTTGTCTTCATGCTTGTCACGGGGATCGGGATCTGGGTGCTGATCGCACTGCGTGATCGCTACCAGGATCGACTCCAGGAGATCATCGATGATCTGCGAAAGTGGGATGACTAGGAATTCCGTCTGCCCCGGCTGACTCTGTCTTCTCTCGCCACTAGAATCGTGGAGATGTCTTCACGAGATTAACAGTGGAAGAGAATGTAATGAGTACTCAATTGACCGGGCTGTTTGCTGCGACGCATACACCGACCACCGCCGATGGATCGCTGAACCTGGACCCGGTCCAGCCGCTGGCCGAGCACCTTGTGGCTGATGGCTGTAGCGGGGTTTTTGTTGCCGGGACGACCGGTGAATGCCATTCTTTCACTTGCCAGGAGCGGATTGACCTGGCAACTCGCTGGACCGAGGTGGCCACCGGCAGCGACCTGAAAGTGGTGATTCACGTGGGAGCCAATGCGCTGCCCGATGCCTGCCAGATGGCGGCCCATGCCGAGAAGGCAGGTGCAGACGCGATCGCCACGATGGCACCGTTTTTCTTCAAGCCGACAAGCGTCGATGCGCTGCTCGATTACCTCGAGCCGATCGCCCGGGCCGCGGCCGACACGCCGCTTTACTATTACGATATTCCTTCCATGACCGGGGTCTATCTTCCCATGGTGGAGATGCTTGAAAAGGCTCGCAGCCGAATCCCCTCGCTGCGCGGGATGAAGTACACCAACGCCGACCTGATGCAGATGCAGCGCTGCATGCATGTCGAGGATGGCTATTTCGATGTCCTCTTTGGCCATGACCCGGCGCTGGCAGCGGGCTGGCGACTGGGGATTCGCGGGGCCGTGGGGAGCACTTACAATTTCGCCGCGCCGATTTACACTCGGCTGATCGAGGCCATTGGCGAGGGTGACGAGGCGGAGCTGCAGCGGCTGCAGCTGGAGTCCTGCAAGCTCACGGCACGGCTCTTCGAGATCGGTTTTCACCCCGCCAGCCGCAGGATGATGGCCCTGCTGGGTGTGGAGCTGGGTCCTCCCCGTACGCCCCTCTCTCCGCTCTCCAGTGAACAGGTCCGGAAGCTCGACGAGGCACTTGAGGAACTGGACTTCGACCAGTGGCGTCGCTAGGCAGGTTCACGGTGCGACCATCGTACGTATTGTCAGTGGTACCTGCCGGTGTCGGGCTGGAACGGGTCCCAGCGAAAATCACTTGCCGGGACAGGTTCGAATGGGTCGTTGGACATCGGATCCCCTGGGACCATGCTCCCCGGAAAAGTCCCGGTCATTATAGGGCGGGGCCGCTGACTCGGCATGATTGCCAAAATAGTAACCGGGGACAAAACACACATCGACGCCGCGCCGTTCTCGCCATCGCGGCTTTCACCTGCGATGGCATCTTTATTATACAGGCTTTTGTAAGTAGACTTTATAAATAAACATGACCTGATTATCCTTATTTGAATGTCTGACCATGTATCCCGTCCTAAAACAACTCTAAATCGAGTGCCTCCTAACGTGTCTGTCCAATCTGCTGGCAACCTGAATTTGCTTCCTCACATGAGCAAGCGTTCGGTGATTCGAGTGATTCAACAACATGGTCCGTGTTCGCGGGCCGATGTCACTCGACGGTTGAACGTGAC
>JAPYUD010000608.1:0-2083 GCA_029936215.1 Pirellulaceae bacterium
TCCTACTTCTATGCCTCGGGGGACGACGACGTGAACGATGCCAAGGGAGGGGGCTTTGATACCATCTTCGACAACCCGAATTTTGCCGGTGGAGAATTCAGCTACTGGCAGCGGCAGGCGATCGGGCTGTTCGGTGTCCAGCTGGTCAACCGCGGTAGCCTGGTGCCAAACCTGCGATCGAGCAAGACCCAGGGTCAAACGAACTTTGTCAATCCCGGCCTTCACCTGCTGAATTTCGGCGTCGATGCAGACATCACGCCACGCACGAAACTGATCGGCAACGTCAATTTCCTCTGGTTCGAACATCCCGAGGTCCTGGAGACGTTTGTTTTCCAGTCCGATATCGATAACAGGATTGGCACCGATCTGAGTCTCGGGGTCGAGTTCCGTCCGCTCCTCAACAACAACCTGATTATTGTCGGGGGCGTCTCCGGCCTGATTCCCGGTGAGGGACTCAGGGACCTCTATTCCCACCTGGATGGTGGTACCGATCGCCTGTTTGCCGCTTTCCTGGAAATGATCGTGGAGTTCTAGGCAGCGAACATCTCCAGATCCCTTGATTACTCCCTATCGCACGTCCTATCCTGTTGCAAGCGACCCAGCTAACGTCCTCTCTCCATCAAGGACATTCTTACGTGAATACGTCCTCTAACAGCCGCGGCTTTGGGTTCCTGAATACGACTCAGTTCCTCAACGCTTTTAACGACAACCTGCTCAAGCAGATGTTAATGTGGGGCACGGCGGCCGGAGGCATCTGGGCCAGCCAGATCGCACCCGGGGGACAGGCATATGCTTCGCTCTGCCTTGCCATTCCCTTCATCCTGCTCTCGGGGTTTGCAGGGCAGTTTTCCGACCGCTACAGCAAGCGGTCAGTGATTATTGTCGTGAAGTTCATGGAAGTCCTGATCGGCATCATGGCACTTGTCGGTTTCCTGATGGGCAACCTCTGGATATTAATCACGGCCCTGGTCCTGATTTCCATCCAGAGCACATTTTTCAGCCCGGCCAAGTACGGCATCCTGCCGGAGATTATCGAGGAGAAACTCCTCAGCCGGGCAAATGGAACCCTCAGCATGTTCACCTACGTGGCCTGTATCCTGGGGATTGGAGCCGCCGGCCCCCTTTACGAACTCTACGCCGGGGGCGAAATTGCGCCACCAAGTGGGATCCTCTGGATCCCCGGGGCCGCGATCGTACTGGTCGGCATCCTGGGGATGATCGCCACGCGAGGTCTTCCCCGCGTCCCAGTTCAGAGCCCGGAGATGAAAATCCGGCCGGTCTTTTTCAGGGCTTACCGGGAAACCTGGCGAGATATCCGTGGCACCCCACTCGCGACCGTAGTGATTGCCTGGTCCTACTTCTACATGATCGTTGCCGGCCTGGCGATCCTGATTCCCGCCGACTTTCCCGACCTGCTGGGTATCTCTCCATCCAGGGCCACTCCCTTGCTGCTCTGCCTGGCGGTATCACTGGGCATCGGGGATTACACGGCAGGCCGGCTCTCCGGTCACCGTATTCGCCCGGGGATGATCCCGGTGGGAGCGATCGGGACCACGGTCATGCTGTTTGCCCTGGGAGCCATTCCACTTAATTACTATCTCATCGGTATCTGTCTTTCGGCAGCAGGTTTCATGGCAGGGTTCATCATGGTTCCACTGCAGACGATGACCCAGCAGCTTTCATCGGAAGATCAGCGAGGAGGTGTCCTGGGGCTCTGGAATTGTGGCTCTTTCGTGGGAATCGTGATCGGCAACGTGATCTTCCTGGTGGTCAAGAGCAAGCACGTGAACATGGCATCCAACCATGTCTTTTATATTTGCGGTGGTCTCGGAGTTATCCTTGTCATCCTGCTGTACACGGGCTGGCAGAAGCAGTTCGAGGAGGCGGTGAAACCTCACGCTGATGAGTCTGGAGAAAGTGAATAATGGCACAACGGCTACTGCTCCCTGGTCTTCTTGCTCTTATCACCTGTGGCGCTGAGGCCGAGGTGCTGGGAGCCTGGTTTCCACCCCCTCCGCCACTTGTCTCCGGCAGCAGTGGCCCGGCGGTCGAGGATCTGCAGCGGACGCTCAACGCCCGTCTC
>JAPYUD010000609.1:0-2070 GCA_029936215.1 Pirellulaceae bacterium
CGGCATGGGCGGCGGTGGCATGGGTGGCGGCGGCATGGGTGGCGGCGGTGGTGGTGGCTTTTTCAATGTCGAGCCCAACAAGGTCCGTCGCATCAAGGTCAACACGGTCTGCCTTGAGCATGGAAAGAAAGAACCAAGTCCACGAGTCAAGTACGAGATCGTTCCGATCGAGTGGATGACGAACAAGCAGGAAGTTGCTGAAATCTGCAAGATGCTGGGAACTGGGAAGCTGAGCCAGTCCGTAGCACAGGCGGCAGCCTGGCACTATTCCGACAACATGAGCTGGCAGGAACTGGGCCAAAAAATCGGCAGGATCCACTTCAATGGTCTTACCGAACCCTACTTCCAACGCCAGGAGGTGATGATGGGTATGCAGCTTGCGAATATTGCTCACCAGCGAGCACAGCAACATATCGCTGCCAGCAGGACCCGGCAGCAATCCACATCGGCATCCCTGAAAGACCAGTAACCTGGTTTTTCTGTTGGCTGGAGATCAAATTCAAACGGGCTGCCCTGCCGGGCAGCCCGTTTTTTTCATAGCGATCATCAAAAACCATTCGTCCTGTGTGCATTCTGTTTTGCCTCACGAGACCCGCGCCGTACAATGAAAAAGCGTAAACCTCAAGATCGATTTTTCTCTGGTACAGCATGGGAGTTACCTTGATGCCCAGATCCTCACCTCTTTCACTCCTGGTATTGACCAGCCTGCTTCTCCTTGCGACCTCGCTGGAATCTGCCAGGCCAGAGCAATCCTCCAGCGTCGACCAGCGCCGACAGCAACAGATCACTGCCCGGGGGATCAGTTACCTGCGCACCAAGGGCCAGCAGGCCGACGGCTCATTTAGTGGCGAAACCGGGCCTGGCATCACGGCACTGGTGACCACCGCCCTGGTACGTAACGGAGTGCCGTCAAGTGACCCCATGGTTGCCAGCAGCCTGAAATACCTTGGGGGATTTATCCAGCCCAGCGGAGGAATTCACCAGGAAGGGACACTCTACCGGAACTACGAGACCTGCCTGGCAATGCTCTGTTTCAACGAGGCAAACAGTGATGGCCGGTATGACGAGATCATCAAGAAGGCGGATGCATTCATCAAGGGGATCCAGTGGGATGAGAACGAGGGTGCACAAAAGGCCGACCCAGGTTTCGGTGGAGCGGGTTATGGAAAACACAATCGCCCCGACCTTTCAAACACGACATTCTTCATCGAGGCACTGAAAGCGGCAGGCAATGATGCCGACAGTGAGGCGGTCAAGCGTGCCCTTGCTTTTGTCTCCCGCTGCCAGAACCTGGAATCTGAGCACAACACGACCTCCTTCGCAGCAAAGAACCCGGACGGCGGATTCTATTACACACCTGCGGCGGGTGGCTCAAGCCAGGCAGGAACGACAGAAAATGGTGGCCTCCGCAGTTATGCCTCGATGACCTATGCCGGCCTCAAGAGCATGATTTACGCGGGAGTCGATGCGGATGACCCGAGAGTTGCTGCAGCGGCCACCTGGATCAGTGAAAACTATGACCTGACTCAAAACCCGGGACTCGGGGATGCAGGTCATTACTACTACCTGCATACCTTCGCCAAGGCCCTTTCTGCTCTCGACCAGGATGAGATTGAAGATGCCAGGGGAAAGAAACACACCTGGCGAAGTGACTTGATCATGGAACTTCTGCGACGCCAACGCCGCGATGGGTCCTGGGTGAATCGCAACACGCGATGGCTGGAAGGAGATGCCAACCTGGTCAGCGGGTATGCACTTCTGGCACTCTCCTATTGCCAGGCAACCCCGGATCAGGAATAAACTCTTCAGTCTGGCAACCGTTTGACCGCTTTCCACAGGCAAGGACGACGAGAGGGCAATGGCCAAGTACATTACCCGTTACGGTTCCATGCGACTGCTGGGAATCTTTACCAGCAAGGGAGATTCCGAGTACCGGCGTGGAGACGACGTCATTCTCAGGACCAGTCGTGGACTAGAAACCGGGTCCATTCTCTGCCAGGCATCCGACGAGGCTCTCGGGCAGTTCAAGGAATCCCCGGGTGGGCAACTCGTGCGGATCATGTCCAGTAG
>JAPYUD010000080.1:0-10610 GCA_029936215.1 Pirellulaceae bacterium
TATCCTCCCCCATTACTTCCTCGCTGTTCGTTAGCCACAACATCACGCCACCAATCAGCGGGGCTGCCAGAACGGTAACCGCCTGGGCAGCGACAATGGCCGGAACGGGTTTGGTGCCCGTCAGGATGACGTAAAGAGCAACTCCCATACCAGTCAACAACACGGCGGCGGTAAGCAACCGGGGAGCCAGTCCCGAGGGTTTGTTTCCCAGGCCCAGGCCATCGGAGAGAATAAAGCCCCCGATCATCGAGTTGACGAGGAACGATGAATAGGCGGCAGAAAAGAGGCCGATACAGAACAACGGCTTGCCCAGATCGCCAAACAGGGGAGCAAGTTGTTCCGCCACTTCGTCGACGTTACCGAGCGTCTTTCCTCGCAATACGGCGGCGGCGGTACACATAATCATCAAGGTAATCACCGCCATCAGGACGGAGCCCACACGGGCATCGATCAGCCCATCATGTATTTCATTTCGTGTCCACCCTTTTTGCTGAACCAGGTATGCCTGGTAATAAGCAGCTGCAATGACGAAGGTTGTACCCACCAGTCCGAGCAGGGAAATATCAAAAAGGGGTTCATCGGCATTCCTGACCATGATCGGTTGCACATCAGGCATATTACTCAGCGCAAAACCGAGATTCAGGGCAAAAGAGACGAGCATCAGGCCCACGAAACACATCATTAATTTTTCAATCGCCTTGTAGAGGTCCTTGAAAACAAACAGGAAGCCGATTGCCAGGGCGTTGAAGACGATCACGATGTAGTCGAAGTCGACATAGGATTTAAAGGCGGAATCCACACCCAGGTTATTCCCAAACTGAAAGGCACTGGCGATAAAAAAGATTGAGATGCCGATCACGACGGCCAGCCAGCGTCCTGCACGCCTGGCAATCACCGTACCTGGAGATTCCTTCAGCACCGCCCCCAGCCGCGCTCCCATTTGCATAAACGCCATCATAAAGATGACCGAGAGGACAACGATCCAGGTGAGATCAAACCCGTTCCTGGCACCCACCTTGGAACTGGTGAGGATGCTGCCAGGCCCGATCACGACACAGGCGGTGATCAATCCCGGGCCAATCGACTGGTACCACTTGCGGGGCGACTTAAGGCCAGGGAGATTTGCGGATTCAGACATGGATTATCTCTGCAGGGTCAAAAGGGGGCACTCGCACGCCGGTTATCGTAACCGACGATCGTCACGCTCGCCAGCAAAGACAGCTACTTCCCCGCCAACAGCTCGGCGGCAGCCTGGCGAACGAGGTCAATACAGTGCTGCACATGCTCCAGGTGGGTGCGAAACACAATCACGCAGATACGAATGGCAAACGCACCGCCCAGGGATGTGGGTGAGAGAAAACAGCGTTGCGTGGCACGGTTGATGCGATCCAGGAACTCGCGGTTAAGCTCCTCCAGTGCGTCGGCCTCGAGCCCCTCGGGCGCCAGGCGAAAGGCGAGAATCGACAATTGCGGAGCAGCAAGGATCTCGATTCCGGGGATCGTCTCCAGTTCCCGCACGGCCCAGCGGGCCAGGTCCAGTTTCTCGTCCAGGTAATTCCCAAAGGCTCCCAGACCATGGATCTTGACCGGCAGCCAAACCCGCAGACCACGACAATCACGCGAGAGTTCCGGGGAAATCTGGCAGATGTCGACACGGTAGGGATCGTCCTGCATCGCTGGCATGTAGTCCACGTCCACGGCATGGGTACGGTGGAGATCCTGCCTGTCACGGACCAGCAGGCAGCCCGTCCCATAGGGAAGAAACATCCCCTTGTGGGGATCGAGCGTCACACTGTCCGCACTTTCGATCCCCTGCAGGATTTCCCGGCCGCGCTCGGTAAGCATGAAAGGCCCCCCGTAGGCCGCGTCGACATGAAACCAGAGCTGATGCTGCTGGCAGACCTGGGCCAGGCCCACCAGGTCATCCACCGCTCCCGTGTTGGTCGTACCAGCATGGCCGACCACCATGAAAGGCTGCCCGCCTGCCTGCTTGTCCTTGTCGATCTGTTCCCGCAACCGGTCGAGACAAACACGATACTCGGAATCCGATTCCACGATGCGGACGTTACCCGAAGGAAAACCAGCCATGCTTGCTGCCCGTGCAATCGAGTGGTGAGCCTGGTCGGATGTATAGATCAGCCCCTCGAGGAAATTGTCTGGCAGCCGGCACCGGCGGGCAGTCACCACGGCACTCCAGTTGGCCAGGGATCCGCCGGTTGTCAGGTAACCTCCACCGGTTTCCGGCAGGCCCACCAGCTGGCGAAACCAGTCCACCACCTCCGCCTCCATCTCCGCGAGCCGGGGTGCCGTCTGCCATACCGTGACATAACGGTTCACCGCATTGGTAATCAAGTCAGCCACCGCCGAGTGAAGGAGCCCGCCACCGGGGACATAACCCATGTAACCACCGCTGGCCGGGTTATATGCAGGGTAGAGCCGATTCTCAAATAACTCCTGGATCACCCCGTCCCAGTCATTCGGTTCATTTGGCAAGGAACCATCAGGATCGGGGCCTGCTTCAGGGGGCTCCCAGGCAAGCTGCGTATCGATGGAGTCAACATGAGGCAGCAAACGCCCAAGAACCGTCTCAAGTACTTCACGCAACTCGCTGCCGTCCATTTCAAGGCAACGGTCCGGGGACTGGAGTTTTTCCAGGAGTTCATCCATGGCTTGATCGCTGTTGCAGGTACCCTGGTTTACCGGGAATCTCCCATCGTAGCCAGATCTGCTAGGATGGCGAAGACCCAAGCGGAAGGAAAAGACCATTGATGAAACCCGGGATCGTGACCAATTGCTGGAAGGCCCTGCTGGACCAGGGTGCGGCGATTGGTGACCTGGTCCGGAAGGCCCGGGACAGCGACTTCCCCGTTATTGAACTGCGTCAGGGGTGCCTGGGGACTGCAGAAACCGATTCCGTGCTGGCACGGCCCGATCAACTGGCAGAGCTTGCCGCAGAATGCCCCGAGATCGACTTCGATTACGCGATGTCCTTTCCCTTCCTGTCGGCGGATGCCAATTTCCAGGAGCCAGCCCTTTCGCTGGGCCAGCAGGCCGCCCTGGCAACCGCCGGCCAGTTTGCTCCTCACCTGCGGATCGTGGATGTGACCACCACGGGCCCGGCCCAGGAAAACACTCCCAACCTGGATGCGATGATCCAGCTGGCTGGCAGCTGCCAGCAGCTGGGTGTGAAATTATCTCTGGAACATTCACGGCAACCATGGGACCTGTTTTACGGAGCTGTCAGCCAGGTTCGCCAGGCACTCCAGGAGGATAATTACCCGGCAATCTGCTTCGACCCGGCCAACTTCTCTCTTGCCGGTGAGCAGCAGTTGTCCGCCTCCCTGCTCGGATCACTCAGGCTCTCGGAAATCTCCATGGTTCACATCAAGCAGTTTCGTGACGGGCGATTCCTGGAAAATCTCGAAGCGGGAGCGGTCGACTGGCAGCAACACCGCTCCCTGCTCGAGGACCGGGGTTACGACGGTCCACTGCACCTGGAAATCAGCTCCAGTGCCGACATCTGGCAGCGGCTCGACGAGAGCCTCCGCTACTGGGAAGACTGCTCCAGCGAGCGATCAGGCGGTTAGGGACTAGAGATCAAGATGCGGCTCGATAAGCTGCAAGAGCTGTTCAGGGGTAACCCCGGAAACGAGGAATTTCTTGCCAGCGGTGGTGCTCCCGCTGAGAAGCTCGAAGGCACTGCGGCGGATACCGAGTTCCTTGCTGAGCATGGCAATGATCGCCTTGTTCGCCTTACCCTTTTCCGCAACCTGGGTGACAGCAACTTTCAGAGCTCCATCCTGTTCGCCACGCAGGCCTGGATGCCGGGACCCTGCCTGCGCCCGTACGGGAAGCACCGCCCCATCTGCATGAGGTTGAATGTCAATCACCTGCTCTGCCCTGGATATCGATTCCTTCGAACAGTGCTGAGCCAACTCGCACGAGCGTGGCTCCCTCCTCGATCGCCACTTCAAAATCACCGCTCATTCCCATCGAGAGGTGGTCAAGTCGCACGTTTTCCGGACAGGCCCCACGCAGATGATCGCGAAGTTCCCGTAACGAGGAAAAGTCCCTGCGAGCCTGGTCCTCTCCACCCACCAGGCTGGCCATCGTCATCAGACCATCCACGTCAAGGAATTCCAGGGTCGCCACCTCGTCAAGAATGCCCGGCACCTGGTCCGGCTGGAAGCCATGCTTCGACTCATCACCGGAGACATTCACTTCCAGCAACACGGGAAGAGATTGGCCCAGGCGGGAGGCCTCCTCGTTGACCGCCTGCAAAAGACGCACGCTGTCTCCCGAATGCAACCGGGAGATCAAGGGGAGAGTTCTCCGGACCTTGTTTCTCTGCAGGTGACCGATCAGGTGCCATTCCGCTCCCCGCCCCTCCAGCTGGCCTGCTTTTCCCCAAAGCTGCTGGGGACGGTTCTCCCCCAGCTGGTGACAACCTGCCGCCAGCAGCTGGCCCGTCATCTCTGTGCCGATGTACTTGCAGACGCCCACCAGGGTAACCTGGTCACCACGACGACCGCTGCGTGTTGCCGCCTGGTCGATACGCTGGCGGATGGCCTCCAGATTGGCTGCCATTAAATCGGTATTCGAAGAGGAACTGTCTGGCATGGCAGCAGCGATACTGGAGGAAGTCGAGGATGGCCTGGAAGTTGCCATTGTAACGATTGGATGCCGATCCGGGAGATCCCAACAGGTGGGCTTGCCGCAGTCCCCCTGCGATCGTGTAAAATGACGACGGGTTTGAGAGATTCCCATCAACCCCGGAACCATCCTCCAGGAAGGCTCACTGATGAGACAATCCATGCAGCTGTTTTCTTTTTTCCTTGCCACCATCCTCGTTGCCTCGCTGGTCGTGGTCGCCCACGCCCAGGAAGAGAAGCCGCCAGAAGGAGAAAAAGAGAAGGTAACGACCATTCGCACCGACCAGATGCTTCGGGTTTCCAAGGATCACAGTATCTGGATCGACCTGAAACGAAAGTGGGTCGTGGTGGATGGCTGGGTCTGTCTTCGCGAGGGAGAACTGGAGATGTTTGCCTGCACGGTGGGGACCAAGGAACACGAATCAGTCATCACGCTCAAGACCAAGTCACGACTGGTGCATGCCAGCCTGCTTGCCGTGGGAGCAAAGATCGGGAACACGGTAAAGTTTTCACCAGAGTACAAGGCGGCCAGCGGGACGGTGATCGACATTATTGTGCTCTGGAAAGACAAGGACGAGAAGAAGCACGCGGTGCCGGGACAGCAGTGGGTCAAGCATCATCGCAGCGGCAAGTCGCTGGAATATCCCTGGGTATTTTCCGGAAGTGGCTTTTTCAAGGACGAACTATCGATGTCGGAGATCTACTACGGGGATGGCGGAGACCTGCTCTGCGTATCGAACTTCAGTTCTGCCACGATGGACCTGCCTGTGCAGAGCAGCAAGGATAACAACGACCTGCTTTACCAGGCACGCACCGCCAGCATCCCGCCGGTCCAGACCAGCGTTCGAATGGTGATGATTCCCCGGCTCAAGGAGAAGCTCCCTGAAGGCAAGATCGCCAGTGCAATGGATGCCAAGTCTCCACTGCTGAAAGAAGTCCTTAAGCTGGAGCCGCCAGAAGACGAACCAGATCCGGAAGAGAAACCTGCAGAACCAAAGAAACCGGACGAACCAAAGGATCCCACGAAGGCGCCGACACCAGGCAGTTAGAATCCTCTCGATGGCCTGTTAACCGGGCAGGCCGCAATGCGAGAGCATCTCGGCGGGGGAACAAAGGTAGCTGGTATAGAAGGGGCCGAATTCAGCGTAGCGGGCGCTGGCCTCGTCAAATCGCATCCTGTAGACAATTTCCTTCAGGTATGCCGGTGTTCGCCCCCAGAGCGTGACTCCCCATTCCCAGTCATCCAGGCCAAGGCCCACCGTAATTAACTGCGTTGCCTTGCCGGCAAAAGTCATCCCCGTACGGGCATGTTCGGCCATCAAGCTGTTACGCTCATCAAACGAAAGCATGAACCAGTTTTCCCCCACTTTCCGCTTCTTGTTCATCGGGTAGAAACAGGTTACCGGCCACTCGGGAAAGTCCGGGGTGAGTCGCTGCTTGCGCATTATCGGCTGGCGCTGCTCGTAGGCCTTCATCTTTGCCTCGTAGGCGTCACTTCCCGACTCCTCACCCTCGCGAACGAGTCGCTCGCCATACTGTTCAAGCGAAGGAACATACTCCGAAATCTCGGTGACCGAGACAAAACTGTAGGTCGATTCCAGGGCCGATCCGAGCGTTGTTGCTGCCAGCCGCTGGTGAACCCGGTCGATGACCAGGGGATCCGGGTCCATCAGCATCAGGCCAAAATCTGCCTTGTGACCACTGACAATACTCGTCTGGAGCCGGGTCGAAGCGCCTTCGCCGTCGGGATCAAGAACCTGCTGGAGCTGCTCAGATCCATCCGCCCGCTGCTCACTCGTCATGGCTGAGAGCCGGGCACGGTCGAAGCGGTAGTACAGATGCGTGCAATGCCAGCCCTCCGGCAAGGTCACAGAGGGGTCGGGTAGATCCTGTGGGGCGGGGCGATGGTTCATCAAGTAGCTTCCTCAAGGAGCACGTGGTAACGTTATTCTTCCAGGAGTCGCGAGACGCTTTCCAGGAGCTTATCCATGTTGAATGGTTTGCGCATATAGTCATCCACACCAAGCATCTCGGCATATGCCTTGTGGCGGTTACCCTCGTTGGCCGTAATCATGATAATCTTGTGAGGATCCCCACTGGAACGACGGAGTTTTTCCATCACCAGGAAGCCGCTCCTCTTGGGCATCATCATGTCGAGGATAATCAAGTCCGGGTCTTCCCGCTCGGCCATCGCAAGTCCCTGGTTGCCATCTCGCGCGACAAGAACCTCGTGCCCGTCATTCTCCAGCGCATAGCGAACCGTCTCGATAATATCCGGGTCGTCATCGACGATCAGGATCCGTCGGTTGCCGGCATTGTCTGTTGAATCGGCCACGGTGATGTTCCAGGGGAGAAAGCGAGCCCAGTAGTAATAGAACTATCGGACAAACGCCCCGGATGCAATCCCTGCCCCCCCAGGAGTCGGGGAAAACCACCTGGCTTATTCGTCTTCCGGCTGAGCCTTGAGGGTAAAGGTAATCAGGTGAATCCCGGTTTCACTGTCAATCATCACGCCTCCGCTGGGCGTCAGGTGGCCTGTCAATTCCTCCAGGTCAGGAAGATCATTTCCAGAGAGGACCCTGTCAAGGATTCCCAGCACCGGTTGCTGTTCAGCGTTATCCGCCAGGAAGCCACGCGTATCTTCCGAGTCCACCAGGTCAAAGAGCAGCTTAAAACTCTCCTGGGGTTGACTGAAGAGGATCGCCGCGGCCTGCTTGTCCCGCAACTGGTCCTTGATATTCAGGGCCACCAGCTTGTAGTCATCCGAATCGGCAAGCAGGTTGTCACCGCGAACATGCGTATCAATCGCATGCTGGAAGAACTTCTCGCTGTCCGAGACGAGCAGGTAATCCCCAACGATTCCGAAACAGGGCGTGGGAATTCGTAGGCTACCAAACGGGGTACTTGGACCCTCCTGGCCTTCCTGGCCTGGTGGCGTGGGAATATTAACCCGGTAGTAGGACGTGTTGTTATGGCTCGCCGCGTTGATAATCTCAACACTCGATGTGACATCCTCAAGCAACTTGGCGACCACCGTGGTATCGGACATCTGGACAGCAGCCAGTATCGCCTGGCTGTTGAGACGTGCCGGTGGCTCCATCCAGGTAGAAAGTGTGAAACGGCCTCCAAGAGATTCGATAATATCTTCCCGCAGATCAAGTCCAACAGCTTCCTGGAAAGAATCTGACACGCGCATGTCAAATCCACCTTCCCCCACGATGGTGTCGACCAGCACCTTGAGATTGTCATACGCTTCATCGACATTCCAGTAGAGTGTCATGTAGTTAGAGATGTCGTCCGGAACAAAGGACTCGGGGGTCCCCTCTCCCGATCCAAAGGTGAGAAGATCGAGGATTCCCCTCCGCGGTGTCGCCATGGCAATGTGAAAATGCGAGATGCTGTCAAATCCATCGGGAGCGAGGATCGCGCTTCCGCCAAGAGCCTGGAAGCCGTCAAGTCCCAGCGTGGGCAAGAAAGCGAGGGCGGCCTGGGCCTGGAAATTACCCTGCGTGGTCGCAGTTACCAGTGTGATGGGGTCGAAGAACCAGCTGATCTGGGGGCGTGCTTCTTCCGAACCGACACTCTGCCGCATGATCGCAGTGAACTTGCGGTTTTCTGATAACGTCCTTTGCTCGGCCAGCGCCGTTCCTTCCCAGGTCGTCACGACGTGTTCGGTCAAAAGCCGGTTGTTGGTGATCACGACCGTGTCTTCCTTGATAAAAAGCTCCAGGTCATCCTCGGTTGCCGAACCATAAACGGTGACATCGGTCTCTCCGACCGTTTCCGTTTCCACGGTGCCGCCGCCGGCGAGATGTGTCTCATCGAATTTCTCGAGCACCGTCTCCGCGGTGGCGATATTGTCCCCAATATCCACCAGTACAAAGAACATCAACGTCCCGGTATCGGTTGAGCAGAGCGCGACGGCGACCTCTCCCTGGGGAAGTCCGAGAAGTTCATCGAGTGGTACGCCAATTGTCTCCTCGATCTCCGGGTAGGCCAGCAGGATCTCGTCAAAGAGCTGCCCGGTGATCGACCGAAGCTGTTCATTCTCGGTGATCCTGCCGAAGGAGGTCTGGTTGAGCTTGTCCTTCGTCTCCTGCAGATCCGCAATCCGCAGATACGCGACCGTGTTGTAAGGCAGGAGTTTCGGAGCGGAAGGTCGCTGCGCCAGAAGGGGCTGACTGACAAGCAATGCCGTCATGAGTGTGAAGACAACGAAAAGACGAGAGAGAATCTGGCGTTTCATGGTCAATTTAGCCTTCTACTAAAGATCAGATTGTGGTCAAATTTTTGTTTCTGCGGGAAATATTTGGACTTCCTATAACCACTCAAGTGTAACCGTGATCAGTTACGTATTTTACCCCGAGGGGGATAGGTTTGTTTCGCGGAAAGTAGTCCCGAATCACAGTTTTATGCGGTTTTTATACGGGTCGAATACTCAATCTCCAGTTCTCTGGTAAAGCAGGATGGTAAAAATACGCATTTTCTCTCCCCCTTCATACCAGAACCTCTATAATTAGCCACAGGAAGCCGACGGGACAACATTCAACCAAGTTTGTTGTCCGTGTCGATGATATTAGAGGAGAATGATCCTCCCTGTCGCTTCCAACGAACAATCACTGGAGTCCCTGTCATGAAACGTTTTCTCACCCTGGCGATAGCGGCATCTGCCATCCTCAGCCTGACGGCCAGCACCAGTCTGGCTCAAGCGAGCCTCAGCCAGTTCGGCCAGCAACAGGAAAACGGCAGTGGCGCATTCCAGCAGACCGGCCAACTGCAAACTACCGCCTCCAATGCATCCGGGACCTTTGTCGGTGCGGACAGTAGTGACACCTCCAATTTCCGCAGCCTGACCAATGTTGCAGGTGGCATGAACAGCATGGGCATGAGCGGCATGGGGATGATGGGCATGGGAGGAATGGGCATGGGAGGAATGGGGCGAGGCGGCATGGGAGGAATGGGACGAGGCGGCATGGGAGGTCAGCAAAACGATCCCCGCGCCCAGCTGAGGATTCCCATGAGAATTGCCTTTGCCCGCCCGGTGCGTGACCTGGTGCAGGTCTCCACCAAGGCCACCTCGCGACTGACCAAGATCCCCTCGCTTTCAGAGGGAAACAAGGTTTCCGTATCAGTCAGCCAAGATGGGCTCGCCGTGGTCACCGGTTCAGTCGTAAGTGAACGGGACAGTTCCCTGATCGAACGGCTTCTTGAACTGGAAGCGGGAGTGAAAACCGTCCGCAACGAACTGGTTGTCAATACGACCAACTAGCGACATGTTGTGTTGGTGACAGAGGTCGTTAACCTCGTGGCCGGCATGCATCGTATCCACGGGTTCACCGCTCCATGGCCAAACGGTCCTCTACCGCAAGCGGTAGGAACCAAAACTCGCATCGTCCCCGTAGGACTGGATGCTCGATGGCCTCAGCGTCGCCTTCCAGCTGTCCGTCGCATTTTGGGTTTGCCCATCTTGCACTGGCGTAACCGGTAGCGGCGGGGTGGTTATTTTATTGGCCGGAGCGATGGTTGGCACATTCATTCCTGGAAGAACCGACTCCTGCCTCCCCGACAGGTTACGTCCCGAGTGAATTGCATTCGGCCCGGCGAGATTACGCTGGCTGTTGACGTAAGACCTCGTCATATTACGAGACATATCGATGGTCATGGTCCGTTCTGCCAATCCTGAATCGGACCCGGACCTTCCCATCACATCGCCGCTTGTACCAATCGCTCCCGGACCACTCTCCTGGTTGTATCCTGCTGCTTGCACACTTCCGGCCTGCCTGCCCCGCGTCTCCTGCATGATTTCGCGCAAATCATTTGCACTAGGGAAGACCACTGGCGATTTCACTGTCTCCGGAGTCACCCGCGCCTGTTCTTCGCGCCGACTTTCACCGGGCAGCACATGTTTTGTCGGTGGGCCGACAACACGCAGTCCATCCTCGTTGGTTAATACCGGAA
>JAPYUD010000610.1:0-2067 GCA_029936215.1 Pirellulaceae bacterium
CTGGTAGGTCTCCACTGCCCAGGTTGCTTGCTTGAGCAATTGCTCCGCACTAATCGGCTTGGCAGTCACGTGGATGACCCTGCCATCGGGAGTGCAGAAATAACTGGCCACGTTGCCACCGTTCTTTTGCAGCTTCCCATTCACGTTGGCAACTTCAAAGTCTCCGATCTGGTGGTAGGTGGCGATGAAATGCTCGCCAAGATATTGACCAACGCGTGGATCTGACAAGGCACCTGCCCTGAATTTCTGGGCGTTGTTTCACGTGAACTCCTCGCGAGCGAAATTACCCGAGACCTGGATAAGGAAGATAAGCTTTCCCTGCTCCCTGGCCAGGCGAGCAGCGAGCCGGGAGTCGTCGTACCAGGCAATGGTTGTCCCCAGCTTCTCACCCGTACAAACCTCGGCAACCGGTTGATCCGGGTCGGCGTCAACCGGTGGACCAAAGGCGAGCAGGGCCTGGCCAGGAACGGTGAGCAATCCTGCAAAGATCGCCACAGATACTGTTTCACGCCATCGTTGTCGCATTCCCAGCATAGATCGTGCCCCTTTTCGATATGATGCGGTTCTGGCCAGAATATGGGCAATCGCTGTGCCGGAAAAAAAATGTTTTCGAGTTCATCGCTCTCACCTGCTATCATCTTGCCGGATAGAGTAAAAAGCCTGTCGCCGGCTGGCTTTCCGCGATCACCGTTTCGCCATCAGAGTGACAGCAAGGCACTCATTTTGAACTCACCTGTCAACTGGTACTGTTTTGACTTGTGGCCCGGAGGAAGTTGCTAAATACTGGGTGTATACAGTTTCTAGAAGTGATAACGTTCCAGCCCACCTGCCTTTTCCCACCAAGACAATGAGAACACCTGCCTACCGATCTGGCGTCCAGGCTTCCCTGGTGCTGCTGGCAACTACTGCAGCCGTCCTGACGGTCGCAGCCTGGGAGCGAGGGTCGCCAGGGGGGTTATCTTATGAGAAGGATGTACGGCCGATTTTCAAGGCCAACTGTTTTCATTGCCACGGCGAGGGAGAGGAGCTCAAGGGAGGCCTGGACCTGCGGCTTCGCCGGTTCATTATCAAGGGTGGGGAATCGGGGCCCGCGGTTGTTGCCGGGGAACCTGACGAGAGCCTGCTCTACCAGCATGTCAGCGCGGACCAGATGCCTCCGGAGGAAGTGGAAAAGCGGTTGACCGCTGACGAGGTAGCCCTGATCGGTCGCTGGATAAAATCTGGTGCCCAGGTGCTGCGACCAGAACCGGAAAAGCTTGGCGACAAGCCGTACTTCACAGAGCAGGAGCGGTCCTTCTGGGCATTTCAACCGATCCGGCGAGTAGCTCCCCCCAGCGTCAAGCACCTGGATCGAGTACGTAACCCGGTCGACCAGTTCCTGCTCAGCCGGCTCGAGCAGGAAGGCCTTGGGTATTCCGCCGAAGCGGACCGGGCAACACTCATTCGGCGAGTCTCCTTTGACTTGCTGGGAATTCCCCCTTCCCTGGAGAGCGTGAAGGCCTTTGTCTCGGACCCCGCGCCGGATGCTTACGAACAACTGGTGGACCGGTTGCTCAGCTCACCTGCTTATGGGGAACGTTGGGCGCGTCACTGGCTGGATGTGGCCGGCTACGCCGATTCCGAGGGAATGGTTGACGAGGACCCGGTGCGAGCCAACGCATTTCGCTACCGGGACTGGGTGATCCGCAGCATCGATGCCGACATGCCACTCGACCAGTTTATCCAGCAACAACTGGCCGGCGACGAGATGGTTGGTCGCAAGCTGGAGAATCTCACGGCAGAAGAAGTCAGCAAGCTTACCGCAACAGGGTTTCTTCGCATGGCACCGGATGGCACTGCATCCGGGGACGTCAACCAGGACGCCGCTCGAAATTCTGTTGTCTCCGAGACGATCAAGATTGTTTCGACCTCGCTACTGGGAGTCACGGTCGGTTGTGCCCAGTGTCACAACCACCGCTATGATCCGATCAGCCAGCAGGACTATTACCAGATGCGGGCGATCTTCGAGCCTGCGCTGGACTGGAAGAACTGGAGCACTCCCGCGGGCCGGCAGGTGTCACTCTATAC
>JAPYUD010000081.1:0-10571 GCA_029936215.1 Pirellulaceae bacterium
CTGGATGTGCTGGGACGTTGTGCCAGGGAAGAATCGTGTGAATCCGCTGCCCCGGCTGCCACGGGAGGCCTTGCCCGTCGACTTCACTGGCTTAACGGGAGCCTGGTCAACGGGCGGATTACTGATCCGGATGGGCGACTTGGTATTCTGGTGCGTGACCAGATGCCAGCAGGGAAGATCATTGACGAGCTTTACCAGCGTTGTTTCAGTCGTGGGCTTGATGACCGGGAAAGGGAGTACTGGACTGACCAGTTAGCAGGCATGGATGAACCAGGCGAACGCCGGCAATTGCTGGAGGATCTCTTCTGGAGCATTCTCTCGAGCGAGGAATTCCTCACGAATCACTAGGGGCAGGGAGAAGGACAACGAGGATGGATAACTGGCAACGTCGCTGGGATGGTGTATCGCGAAGAGAAGTGCTCCAGGTGGGCGCACTTTCGGCACTTGGCCTGGCAGCCGGGCAGTTGCCGGCCCAGCGTGCTGCCGGTGGTTCGGCCGGTACGGCGCGTCGCTGTATCCTGGTCTGGCTCGACGGGGGCCCAAGTCACATCGAGACACTCGATCCGAAACCCGATGCTCCAGAGGAAGTGAGAGGCCCATTCCAGTCCATCCAGACAGCGATTCCCGGGGTCAACATCTGTGACCTGCTTCCGCGGACGGCAGGGTTAATTGAGAAGCTGGCGATTATTCGCTCCATGACCTCCCCGCTGGGCGAACATAATTTTGGTACCCATTACATGATGACCGGGTACAGGCCGACTGCTGTACTGGAGTACCCGGCGATTGGTTCCGTCATGGGACATTTGAAATCCTCGCCCGATGCGATCCTGCCAGCCCATACTGCGGTACCTGATTTCAGGGTGGGGGGTTCAAAACTGACGGGCAATGGTTTCTTACCCGCCTCGGTGGCACCCTTTTCGGTAGGAAGTGATCCAGCCAGGCCCGGTTTCAAGGTCCAGGACCTGGACTTCTTTACCAACGTGACAGCAGATCGCATGCAACGCCGTCGCCGCTACCTGGCCCAGCTGGAACAGTTCCAGCGACAGGTGGAATCGACAGAAGAGGCGTCGCCGGATCCGCAGTTCGAACAGGCTTACCGGCTTGTGACATCCAGTTCCGCTCGGGAGGCCTTTGCACTGGAACAGGAACCGCAGAAAGTGCGAAGCCGGTATGGATCGAAAACGGTGGGCCAGAGTTGCCTGCTGGCGCGCCGGCTGGTCGAGCGAGGGGTTCCCTTTGTGACTGTGAACCAGCGAGGCTGGGATACTCACGACAACCTTTACACCCGTCTCAAGGAGGGGTATGCGGGGGCGCGTATTCCGGTCGGCCTGGTTCCGTCACTCGATATTGCCTTTTCCGCGCTGATTGAGGACCTTGAGCAGCGAGGATTGCTTGAGGAGACTCTGGTCATCGTGATGGGCGAATTCGGGCGAACGCCGAAACTCAACACGCTCGGTGGTCGCGACCACTGGCCACGTGTTTTCAGCGTGATGATGTGCGGCGGCGGAATTCGCGGCGGTACGATAGTAGGGGCAAGTGACTCGGTGGGAGAAAGCCCTGTAGATCGCCCGGTGACTCCGTCGGACCTGGCATGCACGGTCTATCACCTGCTCGGTATTGATCCGGCGGCCATGTTGCATACTCCCGACGGTCGACCGGTGAGAATCACTGCCGATGGGAGCCGCCCGATTAGCGAGGTACTGGAGGGGTGATCAAGCGATATCTCCTGCTCGTCTCCCTGGTATGTTTCCAGCACTGCTCCCTTGCAATGCTGGCGCAGGGAGCGGACCCTCCGTTCACGGCACTGGTGGTGACGCCGGGGGGAAAGACGATCCTGGCAGCATCCCAGCGGGGTGTCCGGCAGTTCGAACTTCCCTCTCTCAAGCCCCTAGGCGAGTGGTGGAAAGAACTAGATGCTGTCAATGGGATCCGGTTCTCTGCTTCAGGAAAGCACCTGCTCCTGGCCGGCGGGAGCCCGGCAGAGAAGGGAGAAGCCCGGCTCTACCGTTGGCCCTCACTGACATTGCTGCGGTCCTTTGATGGGGGAGAGGACCTGCTTTTGGACGCCTGCTGGGCTGGAGAGTTGGACGAGGGTGATGATTTGCTTTCAGGCAGGAAGATTGTCAGCGTGGGGATGGACAAGAAGCTGCGTATTTTTGATGCGTCGAGTGGAAGGCAGTTGCTTGTTCGCGAGGGGCATTCGCGCGGTGTTACTTCGGTGGTCCTGCTTCCTGGCCAGCAGGGATTGGTCACAGCAGGGCTGGATAATTCCCTGCGAGTCTGGAGTGGAGCGGGGATTGCGGCAGGGAAATTGGAAGTGCTCCGGGCGCTCGATAATCACCGGGGTCCCGTTCTGGACCTGGCACTCCGGCCAGCCAGCGGGGAGTCACTCCCGATGGTCCTCTCGGTCAGCGAGGATGCAACAGTGCGGTTCTGGCAACCGACAATAGGTCGCATGGTTCGCTTTGCCAGCCTGCCAACCCGGCCACTCGTTTGCGACTGGCTGCCTGGAGGGAAACACGCGGTCGTGGTTGGTACCGATGGGCGACTCCGCGTGATCGATCCGGAAACAGTCCAGGTCGCCTGGGAAGCGGATGCCATCGAAAGCTGGGCTTACTGCCTGGCGGTGTTGCCTGGTGGCCGGTTTGTGGCCGTGGGTGGGCGGGCGGGAGAGCTTGTGCTGGTGACAATTCCGGACAGGTTTTTAGCGGATTCGGTGAAGAAAAAGGAACCCTAAGAGGTGTTTTCTGCATCCGGAAGATGGAAACGAGCATGAAAAAAGTTCACCCTGAGATCCGTTTCAAATCCTTTCCGCCCACAACAGTGGCTGTTATATTCAATGGAGTGACGTTTTCTTCGCGAGATTCACGGGAATAATGATTCCACGGCATGGGTCGAAGCGAATGAGATGTTAGCTGAGGTCATGAATGACAAGGACACTTTAATCTGTATGGAAATGCGGTTTATGAAAACTGTGGATCGTTGAAACCCTCATGTTGGTTTCGATCTGCCCTTTATATGAGAGATTATCAATGCATAAGAAACTTCTAGTACTTGCGGTTGGCGCGATGTTGATTGCTACGGTGGGTTGTGGAGCAGACCTTCCCCCGGTCGAAATCGTAACGGGGACGGTGATGTATAATGGTGCTCCGCTTGCAGAAGCGACGGTGACATTTCATCCCAGCGAGGCAAATTCGATCGGAGCAGCTTCCCGTGCTTCCAGTGGCGAAACGGATGCACAGGGGGTTTTCCGACTGACCACCAACTACATCGACGGTAACAGCATCGTCAAGCTCGATGGTGCACCTGCTGGAGCTTACAGTGTGACGGTCAGCAAGCTGAAGAAAAAGGTGTATGCGGAATCCGGCGGGGCACCGCCGGAAGATAACGAAGATAATACTGGCGTTAACGCGGAGTACTTTGCCGAGATGGGCAACCTCAGTGAAGACGGCTCCAGTAATCTCAAGGAGGAGAGTCTGATTAGTACCAAGTTCCGACTTGCCTACGAGACTCCATTGACCGGTATCGAGGTTGTTGCGGGAGAGAATGACTTCAAGGTCGATATTAATGAGAATGGCACCGGTACGGTCAATTAAGGACTGTGTTGCCGGAAGACAATTCACCCGGTCGGCCTTGGGGCCGGCCGGTTTTTTTTGCGGATCTGTCTTGCCCCAGCGGACCTGGCGAGATACGGGCGCATGAAAAACGGCGAGGCCGCAGTTGCGACCCCGCCGTGGGGGGGATTTGTTAAGGACTACTCGGTCGAGTCACCAGCGTCACTCTCCTCATCGTCTTCGCTCGATTCTCCGGACACAGCGTCTTCCAAATCGTCCACAGCATCCTCAATCTCCTGGGAAACGTTCACCAGCTTGATGTACTTTTCCTTGTTGGTGAGAATCTCACGCTCGCAGGCACTGCAGCAGATGAAAATCGTGGTGCCGTCAACATCAAGCTTTTCCGGTGCACCCATCGAGCCAAGTGCTTCACCGCCGACGAGGCAGATTCTCTGCTTTTCAGCCAGCAGCCGATCTTCCTCCGACAACTTGGCAAGGTTCACGGCGATTAGGTTCGGATCAATATCCTCGTCACCGTGGTCATGAGCATGATCGTGATCGTGATCGTGATCGTGTCCATCGTCGTGGTGCCCGGCGTCCTCTGTCTGTTGGTCGTGGGAAGATGATGCGGTGGTATCATCGTCCGTGCTACAACCGGTGAGGGCCAGGGAGAAAAGTAAGAGGGAAGTCAGGCTAAGCAGGTATCCGATGCGCATTGGCGATAAGCTCCTTGATGTTGTGGCATGGAGAAACTTCCATTCGGGATGAGGTAGGTTCCATGCACGTTACGGGTAATTATACATCCCAGTTCATAGCCAGGTGCAAAGACTGCCTTGAAAGAGAACGCGTGTTTTTTCACGTCGCCTTGTTTAAATAGTACTCACTGGAAGTTAAATCAGGCTGGGTAATCTGTAGGGCCAGTACACACAGGGAGAAATCTGAAAAAATCCCAATGGTGCGGTGGCACATGGAATTACTGCAGCCTAGACTTGATTTCATGTCATTTTTTGGGAATTTTCCAGGGGTACTCTGGTTCCATATCGATGACGCTTATTTTTTGACCCGTAAAACGGTTTCTCGAGAAAGTCCTTTTGAAGGGAAGATCAGATGAAGTATGTAAAGCTCTTTGCTGTAATGCTTGTGGCGGCCCTGATGGTTGTTATGGGTTGTGAGAAGACGAAGAAGATGAGTAGCGAAGGTGGACCGGATAGCATGGATACTGAAGGCCAGATTGATCCTGGCATGATGGACGGTATGGGTGAAGATCCCGGCGACGAAGGTGAAGAAGGCGGTGAAGAAGGCGGCGAAGAAGGCGGCGAAGAAGGCGGCGAAGAAGGCGGCGAAGAAGCTGCTGAGGAAGCTGCTGAGGAAGCTGCTGAGGAAGCTGGCGAGGAAGCTGCTGATGAACCGGCTGATGAAGGTGGCGACGAGGGTTAATTTAAATCCTCACTGTTA
Organism: Pirellulaceae bacterium; assembly: GCA_029936215.1. Classification (GTDB taxonomy): domain Bacteria; phylum Planctomycetota; class Planctomycetia; order Pirellulales; family Pirellulaceae; genus SAT2750. Next base: position 5,010 of record JAPYUD010000081.1, read on the forward strand.
CCTTTTCGCCTTCAATAACTTGCATTGACGATTGACTGTGAATGCAAATTTGAAGAGACGAAATAAAGGGGAAACTGGACCTTCCAGTTTCCCCTTTTCTTTTTGCTCCCTCTCCCATCATCTCCGGGGAACTTGCTGGTAGAAATCCAATGTGGGAAGATACGGAAACTAATTTCCCACTGACTCCCCACGAGGATCCGAGGCCATGTCCGAAAGCGAACCATCTGCTATCTCGTCCGACGACCTTGAACCGACCGGTGCCCCAGAAGCCGAAGCGGGAACAGACACAGCAGATGTCCCGGCAGCAGCCTCCGCTGCTCCCAAACGCCCCCTGGTTACCGTCAGTCGGGTTATTGTTTTCGGATTGTTTTTTATTGCCATCTACATGCTCATCCAGGACCGTCTTGCCAGCTCTCGCTGGTCAGCTGCAAACGAGTGGATCAAGGTGGAGATGGAGAAAGCGGATGAAAAGAGTATTCAGCGTTCTCAGGTGGCCTCCCACATGCTTGAAGAATATGGCCTTTACCCGGAAGATCATCTGACTCTGCCGATGTACGAGTATTACCACTGGCCGACGATGGTCCGCGTCTTCACGATCAAGGTGCAATTTGCCAACAGCCAGATTGTTCAGCGGCATACGCGCGAAGTCCGCTACAACTGGATGGAATTTGGTGAGGAGGTACCGGAAGAGGTTCCGGCCGGTGCGAAGAATGATCTCGGAAAAGCACCTCCTGCGCCGGGCCTTCCAGGCGGCGGCGGCGGTGGGAGGCCTCCAGGAAATTAACGACTGGTCAGGATTACCAGAGCGTGTAACCGCCATCGATGACAATCGAGGCACCGGTCATGTACCGTGATGCATCGCTCGCCAGGTAAACGGCCAGTGGCCCAAGATCCTCGGGTTTACCAAAATCTCCCATCGGGATCTGATCCCGGAATCCCTCGATGACTTCCGGATGTTCCCGCGCCCATCGCTGGTTGGGTTCGGTCATGAAACCTCCGGGGCAGATCGCGTTTACCGTGATCTTGTGAGGTGCCCAGTCCGCTGCCACGGCTCGGGTAAACTGGATCATGGCTCCCTTGGCCGTCTCGTAGTGGCGTCCGGCAATTCCCTTGCCCGCTACGAGACTGTTGATGGACGAGATGTTGATAATCCTGCCTCCCTCGCCCCGCTCGATCATTGCCGCTCCCACGATCCGGGTACAGAGAAAGGCACTGGTCAGGTTCAGATCCATCAGCTCTCGCCATTTTTCCAGTGACATCTCCTCGGTGAGGATATTCTCTCTTCTGCCGCCGACATTATTGATGAGGATATCAATAGGACCGAACTCAGCGACAACTCGCTGGCAGGCTTCCTCGCACTGCTCCGGATTTCCAATATCAGCCGTGATCGGAAAAGCAGCTCTTCCCAGTTGCTTGATCTCCTCCGTGGTGGCTTGCAGGCTCTCCTCGCTGCGTCCTGCAAGTACCACGTCGGCACCCGCCTCGGCAATTGCCAGTGCCATTTCTCGCCCCAGCCCACGGCTTCCGCCGGTGATAAAGAGCTTCTTTCCATCGAGTCGCAATCGTTCAAAAACGGACATGGTTTTCTTTCATCCGGGAATGAGTTCTTACTGTTACAAAAGGTCGATCGATACCGGGAGTGCCAGCCGGCCTGTATTGTAACGCCGGGTGACTTGATAGGTTAAAATCGCAGGAAACACCTCCCCACGAATTGGCACGAAAGATCGATGAACTTTCCTTCCAAGCGCCGAACTCCCTGTATTTTCTTCCTCGTGGCTTCGCTTTACCAGCTTCCACTCGCTGCCGCTGATCCACCATCCCTGGCTGGCACCTGGTACGGTGAACTGAACCTGGTCGTCCAGAAGCTGCGGCTCGGTTTCAAGATCAAGAGCACCCCGGGGGGAATGCTTGAGGGTGTCATGGACAGCATTGACCAGAGTGCTTTTGGCATTCCACTCTCGGCGGTTCAGCGCGAAAAGGAGCAGGTCCGGATTGAGATCGAGTCGCTGGGTGTGGTTTTCCAGGCGACTCTCTCGGAGGATGGCCAGGAGCTGGGGGGGACATTCAAGCAGAATGGGATTCCACTTCCACTGAAGCTCCACCGGGTCGACCGCTATCCAACAATCCAACGTCCCCAGGAGCCGCAACCTCCTTTCCCCTATGACGAACGGGAAGTGACTTATCGCAACGAGATTCATGACGTGAAGCTGACGGGAACGCTCTCGCTTCCTCGCAGCGAACGGGCGGTTGCAGCAGTGCTGCTGATTACCGGTTCGGGTTCCCAGGACAGGGACGAGTCGATTGCCGGCCATCGCCCATTCATGGTGATTGCCGATGCACTTGCTCGTCGTGGAGTTGCAGTGCTCCGGGTGGATGACCGGGGAGTGGGTGGCTCGACCCGGGGCACGAGTCCGGCGACAACGCTCGACCTTGCGGAGGATGTACTGGCCGGGGTCCGGTTTCTCGCCGGGCATGCAAAAATTGAGGCCCGCCGGATTGGCCTGGCAGGTCACAGCGAGGGTGGCCTGATCGCGCCGCTCGCTGCCATGCGGACGGATGATGTTGCCTTTGTCGTGATGCTCGCCGGGCCAGGCCTTCCAGGTTCCCAGATCCTGGAGCGGCAGGCGAGGTTAATTGGCGAGGCGACGAAGCGGCCCGAGTGGTTCCTGGACTGGAATCACAAGGTGCAACTGGAGATGTTCAAGATTATCGGGGACCACCAGGACCCTGCCGAGAGTCGCAAGCAACTCGATGCCAGGATGGAAAGCTGGATGGCGATGATACCGGAAGAACAGGCTTTTACCAGCAGCGCCCTGCGGACGCAGCTGGAGGGCCAGCTTGATTCTGTCACCTCTCCCTGGTTTCGTTACTTCCTGTTCCACGATCCTGCACCTGTCTTGCGGCAGGTTCCCTGTCCTGTGCTGGCAATGTTTGGCAGCAAGGACCTGCAGGTGCCAGCCGAGGATAACCAGCTGGCGGTTCTTGAGGCACTGGAGAATGGGAATAACCGGTTTTCAACGGCCAGGACATTTGATGATCTGAATCACCTTTTCCAGGCCTGCCAGACAGGCAGCCCGGTCGAATACGGGAGCATCGAGGAGACCTTTAACGAGCAGGCGCTGGAATACATGGTGGGCTGGATTGTCAGGCAAACTCAAACGGATCCGGTGCGGCTGGCCCAGAGACGGCGTTTACGTCGCTGGCAATCACGTGCAGCGAACCGGGAATCCACGGTAGAATGACACGAGTGATGTTGAACTTACTGCAAGCCGTAGGCCAGGACCGATGAAACAGACGCTCGGATTGATTCTGCTTGCCAGCTGCCTGTTCCCGGCTGCTGCTGTGGCTACAGAACCTGGCCAGGTGGATTTCAACCAGCATGTCCGCGCTATTCTCTCGGACCGCTGTTACAAGTGCCATGGTCCGGACAGCGAGAATCGCCAGGGAGATCTGCGGTTAGACCAGGCGGAGGATGCCCTCCAGGCTCGAGCCAGCGGTGGCCTGTTGGTGATCCAGCCGGGCAAGCCCACGCGGAGCGAGCTGTACCAGCGGATCTCGTCCACGGATCCCGACGTGCAAATGCCGCCGCCTGATTCGAAGCTGGAACTGAGCCCCTCGGAGATCGAGGTCCTGGGTCGCTGGATCAAGCAGGGGGCAGCCTGGGATGACCACTGGGCGTTTGTTTCTCCTGCCGAGATTGCCTTGCCACCTGTCTCCCAGCAGGGTTGGGTTCGCAATGCCGTGGACCGTTTTGTGCTCTGGCGCCTGGAAGCGGCGGGGATTTCCCCGGGTGGGGATGCACAACCGGAGCAATTGATACGCCGGCTCAGTTTTGATCTTACCGGCCTGCCACCGACGCTTGGCGAGATCGACCAGTACCTGGCCGATGGCAGGCCCGGGGCCTATGAGCGGCTGGTCGATCGACTTCTTGCCAGCCCTGCGTTTGGAGAGCGCGTTGCCTCGACCTGGCTCGATATCGCTCGCTATTCTGACACCTATGGCTACCAGGTTGATCGTGACCGGTATGTCTGGCCGTGGCGTGACTGGGTGATTGATGCCATCAACCGAAACCAGTCTTATGACCAGTTTGTTACCTGGCAACTGGCAGGTGACCTGCTGCCGGATGCAACGCAGCAGCAGAAACTGGCGACGACCTTCAATCGCCTGCATCCCCAGAAAGTCGAGGGGGGGAGTACTCCGGAGGAATTCCGGGTGGAGTACGTGGCCGATCGCAACCACACGTTTGCCACGGCTTTCCTGGGTTTGACCCTCGAGTGTGCCCGCTGTCACGACCACAAGTACGATCCGATCACGCAGCAGGATTACTACCAGCTGTTTGCCTACTTCAACAATATCGACGAGGCCGGGCTCTATTCCTATTTTACTCCCTCGGTGCCGACCCCCACCCTGCGGATTACCGACCAGGCGATGCAGCAGCGGCTGGCCGAGAGCCAGGAGAGGATCGCTGGCGAGCAGGAGAAGCTTGTCGAACTGGCAACATCGCAACAGCAGGCTTTCCAGGACTGGCTGGCGAACCGACCCGCGGAAGCGAGTATTACTGGCCAGGTGGCACACCTCGATTTCGAGGGATTTGGCGAGGGGGAAAACAGGGGTGTGGAGGGAAAGGTCGGCAAGGCAGTCAGGCTCTCCGGGGATGCTGGCGTTGGCACCAAGGTGGGAAATTTTCGCCGCTACCAGCCCTTCAGCGTTGCCTGCTGGATCCAGACACCGGACTACAAGGAGCGAGCAGTCATCTACCACCGTTCGCGAGCCTGGACCGATGCGGGGAGCCGGGGTTACCAGATGCTGCTGGAACAGGGGCGGCTGAGTGCATCGCTGATTCACTTCTGGCCGGGAAATTCGATCCGGGTACGGACCCGCACGCCGATTCCGCTCGAGCAGTGGATCCATGTGACCATGACCTATGACGGTTCGAGCCGTGCCGGCGGGTTGAAGATCTGGATTGACGGCAAAAAGGCAGACACGGAAATCGTACGGGATAACCTCTACAAGAACGTCAGCGGGGGTGGGGGTGATACGATCACGATTGGTGAGCGATTTCGCGATAATGGTTTCTCTGCTGGCCTGGTGGATGAATTCAAGGTCTTTAATCGACAGCTGATGGCGTTGGAAATCTCTCAGGTTCATGATGGAGAGAGCCTTGCCGCTGCACTGGAAGTACCAAAAGAGGAAATCAAGGGGGACCGGCTTGAAAAACTCAGGCAGTTTTACCTGGCCACCTTCAACGAGCCCTACCGCGCGCAGATCGAGGTACTCCGGGGAGTGCGGCAGCAGCTTTGCGGCCTTCAGGATGGGCTTACCGAGATCATGACGATGGAGGAACTGGAACCACGACGCCAGACCCACCTGCTCCAGCGGGGTGCCTACGATGCTCCCACGACAGCCGTGGAGCCAATGACGCCGGGATTCCTGGATTCGAACAGGGATCTTCCCGGCAACCGGCTTGGCCTGGCCCGCTGGCTGACATCGCCAACCCATCCACTCACCGGGCGGGTCGCTGTGAACCGTCTCTGGCAGATGTGTTTTGGTGATGGGCTGGTT
>JAPYUD010000611.1:0-684 GCA_029936215.1 Pirellulaceae bacterium
TCCCGAGGCATGCGCATGTCCCGTACCGATCTGCCCGATCTTGATCTTCTCCTTATCAGCACCCTTGGCGTGGGTACCGCTCGTGGCAAGTGAGAGCGCGGCGGTGCTGGAAGCTGCATAGGCAAGAAAGTCGCGGCGATCCAGAGATTTCATGGTCGACTCCCTGTAAAACAAATTTGTATGCCGGCAGATGTGTATAACATACTGGACTTTTACCGAGGATTGAATGATCGTGCCGCTCTTACCGCTTGGGGGACTCTACTGATGAACGATGAAACGCTTCGCTTCCTGGATGAACTGGAAGGTGGCCTGCCACCGGCCGGTTCAAACGATGCACTGGTGGAAGCGGGTGAGCGGCCCTGTCCGATCTGTGGTGACACGATGGAGGTGACGTTGGATTATGGCGTCCACCTCGATTTTTGTGAGGACCATGGAATCTGGCTGGATGCCGGAGAGATGCCACGTATGCTTTCCCGTATTCGCGCCGGAGAGCGAGTGAGTAGCAAGAGTGCTGTTCGCAAGGCACGGCGTGAGGGCAAGATGAGTGGTACCCTGTTTGGCGTCTGGTCATTGATGTTCGATTAGCCATGAAACGAGTTGTAAGGAGAGACCATGAAATACCGGCGACCGACTATCCGATCGTGGATCCTGCCGCTGCTCGCGTTTGCCGTTTTCGCTTCGCCG
>JAPYUD010000611.1:694-2060 GCA_029936215.1 Pirellulaceae bacterium
GCCGGTTCGAGGGCAAGATCGCTGGCTCCCGAAGGCGGGTTACGGTCTGATGTTCCATTACGAGGTCTTCAAGAATCATTCCCCCGAGTCCTACAACAAGGCAATTGATTCCTTCAACGTGGTCCCGTTTGCGGATGCCGTGAAAAGTACCGGGGCTGGCTACATTATCTTTGCTGTCGGTCAGCACTGGGGCAGGTACTGTGCTCCGAACAGCGCTTACGAAAAGCTGCTGGGAGTCAAGAACGGCGTCTGGACATCCAGGCGTGATCTCGTCATGGAGATCGGCACGGAACTGGCCAGGCGAGATATCAAGCTGATCATTTACATGACAGCCCGTGCACCGATGCGGCACTACAAGATCATCGCGGCAATGGAGGATGCTCTGCCGACCATTGATGGAAAACCGGCAGGCCCCAGCGTCAACCCGCTCTCCCATCCACGCAAGGTGAAGGGGTTCGTGCGGAGTGAAAACCAGCCGCCTCCGCCGGCCTTCCTGAAGAACTGGGGGGATGTCTGTGGAGAATGGTCGATGCGTTATGGAAAACTTGTCTCGGGCTGGTGGTTTGACGGCTACAAGATGGAAATGAAAGAGGCCTACCAGGACCTGCAAAAGGAAAAGTACAACATCGATACCTGGGTGGCCGCTGTCCGGTCCGGCAACCCTGCCGCGGAACTGGCCTTTAACGCTGGTGCGCATCCCATTCTCTCTCTTTGCACCAATGGGAAGTTATGCCCACACCAGACTTTTACCTCCGGAGAAAACCACGAGTTCTACCAGAAAACCAAGAAGGGACTGGGGAAGGCGCTGACACCAGGTAACTTCCCGGCTCCCGAGGGAGTTGCCTGGCACCTGCTGCTGCCGGTTGGTGCTGGCTGGGGAGCAGGGGTGGAGGCTCGCTTTGACTTGAAGACGCTCACGGATCGAATTGGCCAGATTAACGGAGAAGGCGGGGTCGTTACGCTGGATGTACCGATCGCTGCCAACGGGACCATTCCCCCGGAAGTGCTGCGCATACTCCAACAACTGGGCAAGGAAATCAGCAAATGACACCCATGGCGAAAGGAACCTTGTTTGTAGTCCTCGCGTTTTTCAGTTGCCTGCCTGTTTTTGGAGAGCAGAAAAACAGCAACACGAGCGTTACGGTCGAGGGCCTGATCATTCCTCGGGATGACGATGGAATGTACGTCCGTAATCCGGATGGTCAGTTTGAAATCGAGTGGACGGAAAAAACCGAGGTTGCCTTAGAAGTCAACACGCGACTTTTCAAGGGTCTCGAGCAGGAGGTGCTGCATTACTCGGTGCAGGCGTCGTCAGAGGTGATCAATTTCCCCGTCCCCAAAGGGCCAGTCACAGGGATCATCACGC
>JAPYUD010000082.1:0-10475 GCA_029936215.1 Pirellulaceae bacterium
CTGCTGGCCTGGCGGTTCCACTCGTGGCCTGGGTTGGCAGTTACCTGGCGGCAGGCGCGGTCGGGGACCTGGCCCACGGGATCTTCGTGCTGCCCCGGGTTCGGTTGGACTCGGTGACCAGTGCACTCGCGTCCCCCTGGGTCCTGGCCTGGGGCCTTCCGGCGATTGTCCTGCTGGGACTGGGAAATCGCAGGACTCCCGCGCGCCAGGCCAACCTGCTTGCACTGCTGGCAGTTGTTTCCGGATTGCCCCTGCTGCTGGCCTGCCTGATGGGACCTGCTGACGGCAGGCCCGTTAACCTGCTGGCATCGGCCTACAAGCCCTTGTTCCTTGCCAGCTTTTATCTTCCGGTGCTGGTCGTGGTCAGCGGGATTCTCATTGTTCGCCAGGATCACCCCGCTCGAGGGGAGCGGGACACGAGACTCTTCATCGTGCTTGGCCCGCTGGCTGTCATGACGCTCATCCAGTACCCCTACTCCACCGGAATCTACTTCTGTTACTACGCCCCCCTGCTGATCCTGGGAGTGCTTGCCGTGGTTCGTAGCCAGCGAGACGGCTGGCAGCGTAGCTGGGCCGGGGTCGGGATTTTTTACCTGCTGTTCGCCGTCTTGATGATGAACTTCAGTTCTCCTCGCAGCCTGGGATTTGTCCGCCAGGGGATCATGCGAGACGGGCCGCTCTCGAAGCGAGCAGACCTGGCAGTCAATCTGACCGATCTTGGTGACTATGGCGAGTTACTCGAACTGCTGGAAACCGTGACGCAGCCTGGGGAGGCGATCTATGCAGCTCCGGACTGCCCGGAGATCTACTTCCTGGCCAACCGGCGAAACCCTACCAGGACCATGTACGACCTGTTCGACACCCGCAGTGACCGAGAGCAGCACCTGCTGCAGATGCTGGAGGACGAAAAGGTCAAGGCGGTGGTGGTAAACGTTGCACCGGAGTTTTCTCGATCGTTTTCAGGCCGTTTTCTGGCGGAGCTGGAGCGGCGGTTTCCGCACCTGGAGCGGATCGGGGTTGTCCGCCGAAACCCGTCTTCCCCTGCCAGCCCTCGCTTCCAGGTCTACTGGCGCTGACACACCGGTGACAGGAAGCCAGATTCAAAAAGCGCCATTTTCTGGCATGATTTTCAGACTGGTAACATAATCCCACTGGCAGGACATCATCACTGGTTCGCAAGGGGCACAGCAACCAGATGAAATCGAGTCAGCTGGCATTTCCGGAAAGCTGTAACGAGCAGCATGCTCGTTCGCTGGCCCGTAGGTTGATACGGGGCTGGCGCGATCGCAGCGAACCCTCTGCAACCCATGCACTCCAGCAGTACCCATTTCTATCCCGTTACCGTTCCATTGCCATGGACCTGGCCTACGAGGAATACTGCCTGCGGAGCGAGTCCGGGGAACTGGTCGATGCCGATGACTTCTGCCGGCAGTTCCCGGAACTGTTATCGCTCCATCAACGAATTGCCATGCACCTGCTGCTGGAAGAAGAACAAACTGCCATCCAACAGGAGAACCCTCCAGACTGGCCAGAGGCAGGCCAGCAGATCATGGGCTACCGTGTCTGCGAGGAAATCGGCCGGGGAAGTTTTGCCCGGGTCTACACGGCAACAGAAGAAGACCTTGGTGGCCGCCTGGTGGTGATCAAGGTCTGCCCCCATGGTGCGGACGAGGCCGACACGCTCGGGCGGATTGAGCATCCAGCCATTGTGCCGGTGCACTCGGTCAAGCAGGATGTGGCCGGACTGACAGTCATCTGCATGCCGATGCTGGGAACGGGGACACTCTCCCAGGTCATCCAGCAAGGCACGGCTGAGCACGCGGGACAGGATCCTCGGGCCAGTCGTGATCACTCTCAGCGCATCGTTCAGTGGATGTTGCCCATCGCAAGAGCACTGGACCATGCCCACCGGCTGGGCGTATTGCACCTCGACCTGAAACCGTCAAACATCCTCGTCACCGATGACGAACGACCGATGTTGCTGGATTTCAACCTTTCCTGGGACAGCGCCCATGACTTCCACCGTGCAGGCGGGACACTCCCATACATGTCGCCGGAACAGATTGGCCTGCTGGTCGTGGCCCCGGACAGGGAACTCCTACTGGACCAGCGATCCGACATCTTTTCCTTTGGTGTCATCCTCTTCGAGTTATTACACGGCCGACTGCCATGGCTTATCGACCTGGATCGTGAAACCATCCACGACCTGGCAGCGTTGCTCCTGCAGCGGCAAAGGGAATTCTCCCACCAGTATTTTTCCTCCACATCAGGCACGCTAAAGGACGTCATACGGCGCTGCCTTGCGTGGGATCCCCAGGATCGTTACCAGGAGATGGGCGAGGTGGTTGCTGCACTGGAACGATTCTCATGCTTCCTTCTCTGCCCGGAGAGGACCATGAATATTCGACGCCGCCAGCTTTTAACAATGACTCTGGCAAGTGCCGGATTCCTTGTGGGACTCCGCCTGGCCACAGATTCTCCCGGTGCAAAGAAGCTGATCCGGCAGGGCCAGGCTGCTCTTAACCATGGCTATTACGACAGGGCGGAGATTCTCTTTACCGATGCGATGCAATTCCCGGAATCTTCATCCGAAGCACAGTACCGGCGCGGCCTGGCACATGCCTTGAAAGGGGACAAATGCTGGGCGATTGATGACTTTCTCGCCGTTCGCGAGAAAACGCCTGATCCACGGCTCGATGCCCTGGTCGGCTACTCCTACCAGCTTTTACGTCGCTACAGTGAAGCCCTGACCTGGTATCGCTTTGCCATTGGAAGCGGATTTTTCCACTGGCAACTCTGGATCAACATGGGACACGTGGCGATGAACAAGAATCTCCCTGGCGAGTCACGGCGGTATCTTGATCGTGCAGAGCAGGCCGGGGCCGACGGGCCGGAGTACTTTTATGCCAGGCTGCTGAGTGAATCCTGGAAGCACGATCTCTCCGAACGATCAGCCCGGCAACTCGCCTACTGGGCAGGTCGACTGGCCAGGTGCCAGTTTACCGGACCCGATGCTCACGCCAATCTTGCCCGTGCCCTCGTCCGGCCAGGGGAGATAAGCGCTGCCGGGTTGGCAACGGCATCCAGCCACCTGAAAACGGCAATTTACCAGGGAGCGGATGTACGGGAACTCGCCCGGGATCCTCAGCTACAGGATCTCTTTAAACATGACCCGCAGCTTTTCCAGACAGAAACCACGATGCACCAGGGGTCTTGCCCGGAACCGATTCCGGACCTGTACAACATGATCCACATCGGCGCAGAGAAATTCCAGGTCAGCCGGGAAAAATGAGAAGCCACCGCGCGATTCGCCGGCCGCTAGTCCAGCAGCCCCAGCAGGATGTTCGCCAGGCGGACATCGACCCAGGCAAGGTCACTGACAAGATCCGAGAGGTCCTGGGCACGGACAATGCTGCTGACATCCAGGACACCCTCAAGCGTGGTCACCGGGTCGCCATCGACCAGCACGCTCTGGCCGGCATAGGACTCGATCAGGCCCTGCAGTTCCGCATCGTCACCGATCACCAGCTCCCAGGTCTCCGTGCCGTCGTTGATCACGTAAGGGATATCTCCCTCCACTTCACCACCAACAACATGGGATTGGATCAGGTCACCGATTACCAGGTTGTCTGTCACTTCCTCGATATACTCAACGAAGACTTCCTCGTCACCGAAGTACTGGTCCACCAGGTCACCGAAGTCACTCGACGCCTGCTGCGCACCGTCATCGAGCGAGTCCAGCAGGTCACCGATATCGCCCTCGTTCAGATACCACTCTTCCACTGCCGACGCGGTCTGGTCCTGCTCAACAGCGTCGACTCCCTCCTGTTCGAACATCTCCACCAGCTGTTCAATTGCCGGATCCAGTTCTCCAGTCGGCGGCAACTCGATGCTTCCGCCAACCAACTCGATCTCGCTCATCAACTGATCCATCCCCGCTTCCGGGTTATCGACCGTCGACCAGTCAAAGTCGTCGTAGAAATCGAAAACATGATTTCCGTCACCAGCATCAATCGATGCGATATTCTCCGCTAAAACACTCACCTGGATTTCCAGGTAAACATCCATGGCCTGTTTTGTCTGGGAGATCTCCTCCAGCCGGTTCCTGAGGGCAACCTCGTTATCGGTGTCAAATGCCAGGAACTCATCGAGCTGGGTTCGCAGCGAATCGTTCACCTGCCGGTGCTGATCCATCGCATCTGTCATGTTGGCGGCAATCTCTGTCCAGTGAGTAGCCACTTGCTGGGGGAAATTACCAATCCTGTCAGCCAGGATCTCGACCCGGTCAGGGAGCGTCAATGGAAGCTCGTCCCGGTTATTGAGATCGTAAATCACCTGCAGGGCATCGATCGGCGAAAACGCATTATCCCCACTGGTATCGACAAACTGGCGTGTGTCGAGCGGGCTGGCCCCGTTCAGTTGATCAATGATCACCAGCGCATCATGGGTACTGACGGATGCATCGTTATTGACATCCAGCGCGTCAAGCGGATTCTGAAACATGAAGGCATCGGCAGCGAGCATCAGTCGACGCTCAAGCTGCTCCGCCCGTAAGCGACGAAAACGAGTCCGCCGGGAAGGTTGCATGGCCATTACTCACCTACATGTTCTGTATTAACCACTCCAGTATATTCACTTCTTTCCGTCGTGAAAATGGGAGATGGAAGCAGACTTCTCTGCCCTCTATCGAAAGTATAGTCAGATACGTCAAACTCAACAAAGGATATGTCACTTATATCGGCATTTTTCCATGCCAAACCTGCCTGGATATCCCCCGCATAAGTGGGAGATCCAAGCAGGAGGATACCTTTTGGATATTATTTTTTCACCTGCCTGGTCATGAGTTCTCCCACAAGGCGGCTACCATGTGCGTTGAGGTGGGTATCGTAAACCGTGTTGTAAGGGAGTTCGCCACTGGCAGCCGATTGCTGAAGAACCGCTGTGGTATCCACGAATTTAATCTGGCGACTTCCACAGAGCCTGGACAGCTGGTCTGGCAGTGGACCTGGCTGCCAGGCCCGCAGGGCCGGGTGGGCGGTCGGATCGACATTCAGGAAGGGTTGCAGTACCCGGTGCTTGCAGGGCAGGTAAAGCAGCCAGGAACGGAGATCATGCTGCTGGCAAACGGCAGCCCAGCTGTCGAGTGCCCCGATCATCAATTCCCATCGCTGGTGTCCGACCTGCATCTCGAGCGGTGCATAATTCACCGTCACCCGCCGACTCTCCGCGCCCAGCTGGCAGGTCGCATTGGCAGCGGATTCTCCGCTGGATCCGGGCAACCGGCCCAGTTGACTGAAAAGTGCCCGGGTCAGTGATCGCTGTGGAACATGGGTATCGAGCAGGTTGCCATGCCGGTAACCGGGCCGGGCTGCCGCTGCCTGTCGGATCTCCTCCAAGAGCAGGTCGTCCAGGTCATTCCCCTCGAAAAACACCAGCACGGCATCCCGGGTCCCCGGGGCGATGCCATAGTGCACCAGGTACTCCAGGTGCGTCAGGGGACCGGTATAGGAGGTTCCCAGGTTCTTCACCGTCCGCCCACTGCCTGTTGCCACAATCGACGTGAACAGCTGCTGGTCCGGAAGATGCCCAAGTTCCGTGAAAGAATCGCCCACGAAGACCATTGACCAGTCATCCATCCCCGGAGCATTCCGGAACCCGTCCTGGTCATAGTGGATCCGCACTTCCATTTCCTGGTCGTAATCGCTGTCGGTGAACCCCTGCAGCTCGAGCTGGGTCCTGAGTGGCCTTCCCTGCCACTGGAGATTCGCCGGGCGGTGGTAAGAAAACGTACCAGCCGGTTCGGTCGGGACCCGGTAAAAGGGTGGTACTTTTCCCAGAGCCCGGCGGGGGTCTTCAAAGTCATAACCGGCCAGGCGAAATGCAAGCTCCGCAACGAGCCAGCAGAGCAGGGCCAGGACCAGCGTGAACAGCAGCTTCCGTTTCCAGGAGATCCGCCGGGGCGACGGGGTCAAGTTCATCCAGTGCGACCTCTCTCAGGCGGGGAGGGAGTGATTACTTTGTCCCTGGCAAGGGGCGCGCGAGCGGTGTTTTCCCGTCCAGGTAACGCCAGTTCTTGATGAACGAAACCAGGTCTGCCATCTGCTGCTTGTCGATGTTCTTCTCCAGCCCCACCGGCATCAGTGAAATCCCGCTCGATCGCAACTCCTCGATCTCGCTGCGCAGGAACGTGACCGTTTTCCCCTCGGGCTGCCTGAGCGTGATCGAGACGGTTGTCTCGCTGGCCAGGATGCCACTCTCCTGGCGTCCATCGGTCGTCAGAACCGAGTAACCGAGGTAGTTGCTGTCGATCGCCCGGTTCGGCTGCAGGATGTCTGCAAGGATCTGTTGTGGCTGTCGGCTACGGGAGTCCGCGATGTCGGGTGCCACGTTCACACCGATCGTGCCAACCCGGTGACAGGTTGCGCAGTTCTTCCGGAAGACAATCTCCCCCTGCTGTGGCCGTCCGGTCAATTCCAGTGCCTGCTGGTAATCCGCCAGCACCTGGCGGCGATCTGCCGGTACGGCAGCATCAAATAAATTCCTCGCTAAATCACGTATCTCCGGGTTGCCATGATCGATCAACCGTTTCGTTCGCACGGCATCCAGTTCCGAGGTGCGAATCGACCCGGATTCAATGGCCGCCAGCAGCATCCGGGTACGGCTTTCCCGCCGTAGCACGCCATCCACCACCTCCCGGCGTACCCGCGGTACCTCCGATCGAAAACGACCAATCAACTCCTCCCACCGGGAATCGTCACTACGGTCTGCAAGTGCCCGCACCAGGCCAACACGGACCTCCAGAGTTCCCTCCTCCAGGAGTTTTCCAACGACCGGCTGCTCGATGGTCGGCCCAAAAGCAAGAAGCCGGATCGCGGCCTCATGCAGCCCGACAGACGGCATCCCCTCGGCGACTTCCCGTCGCGACAGCGCCAGCATCTCATTGAAAAGCTGGCGAATCTCTGGTTTGCTCTCGGCGAGAATCTGCTGGAGGGAAATTCCCCGTCTGCGGGCAGCCTCCAGCAAGGCAGCCATCACTGACCAGCCCGCCGGCCTGTCGTCGATCTGGAGTACCGACAGGAGTGACATCGCCAGTTCACCCGGGGTGGAAAGACGGCCACTCCCGGCAGCCAGTCGAGCTGCAAGTTCCATCCGCTGTCGGCGAAGCCCGGCGTCGTCAGGCCAGGGTCGCGACAGCACCCCGACAAGAACCGTTCCGACTCGGGTGCCAGCCGCCATCTGTACTGCCTGTTGCATCCAGGCGTCACCGGCCCCGGCAAGTGCCAGGCCCACCAGTTGGTCGAGACCCTCGGTGCCGGGAAAACTGCCCGAGAGAAGCAACTGGAAACGGACCCGGGCGTCGTCATCCTCCACCAGCTGCCCAAGAGCCTGCTCCAGCCCCGGCCAATCCTGCAGGTAGGATTCAGCGATCCGTATCGACTGCCGCCTCACTGTTGCCGACCGGTCACGCAATCCCGTGACCAGGGTCTCCTCCCGCAGCGACTTCAGTCCATCCAGTAGCCAGAGCGCGTGCATACGGGCCAGCGGGGATTCGGAGCGGCGCACTGCGCGCTCCAGTTCCCCTGCCGCCTCTGGATCGGATTGTTCCAGCAGCAGGCGAGCAGCCGTTTCCCGCTGCCACGCATTCGCATGGGCGAGAGTTTTGACCAGCTGTCGTGAATCCATTTTCTCGAGCGAGTGGTCGGCCGGCTTTCCTTTCCAGTCGGCGGCCACCACGCGATAAATCCGTCCCCGGTCATCCCCAAAGCGGTTGTCCAGCCGGTCCTTCAGTTCATCCGGAACCCACTGCGGATGTTCCACCACGGCCCGGTACATGTCGACGATGTAAAGTGCTCCATCGGGCCCCAGTTCCAGGTTTACCGGGCGAAACCAGTCATCGGTGGACCGCAGGAACTCGTCCTCCTTGTAGACGGGCTCTCCACGGAAAACCACTCCCTCGTCAACAAGCCGTTCGCTGTGTACCAGGTTCCCCGTTGGGTCACAGGTAAACCCGTTTCCCCGCAGTGCGGCAGGAAGTGCCGTGCCGCGATAGACAAGCAGGCCACAGGCAGCCGTGAACTGGCCCGCATGTAGCGTGGAGGTCGTCCAGGCGCGGCTGATCGGATAAATTCTCGACTCCTCACCCGAGCGGGCAACGTCCTCCACCACCGAGGCAATGGCGACGGCACTGGCCCCTGCCAGGTACCTGTTCTCCAGCACGATCTGCTTGAAAGGATTGCGATTACTGCAGACAAAGCGGTTCCCCTCGTCATCAAAAGTCAGGCCAAACTGGCCAACCCCCGAAACAGGCTCGTACTGGAAAGTCCGCGGGTCAAAACGAAAATCCATACCGCTGATCGAAATCGCCTCACTTTCCGGGCGGCGGGAATCCCTTACACTTCCTCCACGCAGCCCATTGGCCACGTAAAGCTGGTTATCCAGTGCCAGGCGGGGATGGTTCGCACGCAGCTGGGCATTCTCCTGGGCAAATCCCTCGTACCAGTCCTGCTGGAGGTCGGCTCGGCCATCCCCGTCCGTATCCTCCATGTAGACCACTCGTCCGGCCAGCGTGACAACGACCCCGTCACGCCAGGGCTGCAGGCCGGTGGCATAAAGCAACTTGTCGGCAAACAGCCGTGCCTGCTCAAAGTATCCATCCCCGTCTCGATCCTCCAGCAGGCGGATCGTCGACATCGGCGGCTCTCCCTTCGCCGGACCGTTCGGATAGTCCCGCATTTCAACAACCCACATCCGCCCGCGACTATCGAAACGAACAGCGACCGGGTCCACCACCTCGGGTTCTGCTGCAGCAATCTCGATCCGCATCCCCGGGGCAAGATCGAAGTGCTCAAGCGACTGCCTGGCACTGACCGGGGAATCAGCGGGCGGCGGCAGCTGGGCCTGCAGCAGCGCCGCCGAGCAGCTGGCCACGGCAAGGATCACGATCATCGAGTTGCGGATCATCATTCACTCCATCACGGCAGCTGGTGACTGGAAAAACGTTCGCCCGCTTGCAGCACCTGTACCGGCTGTCCCGTGACCGCTGCCTCGCGAAGGAATTCATCAGGAGTCTCAGTGTTGAAAGTAAACATATCGTAATGGCAGGGGATTACCATCGAGATGCCCGCCTCACGTGCCAGCTGGACTGCCTCTCGTCCCCACAGGTTGCCTGGAACATCTCGAGTGGCCGTCCGTCCGTTGATCGGCAGCATGGCAAGATCCAGGTTCCATGGCGAGAGCTGATCCACCATCCCCTCGTACGGTACCGTGTCGCCACTGTGGTAGATCGACCAGGGCCCGAAGCTGGCGACATAACCAAGGTAAGGGTGTCGACCCTCATCATCCAGGTCAAGTTGCTCGTGGGCTGCGGGCACCGCCTGCAGGGTAAATGGCCCATGCGAAAACTGCTCACCCACCTCCAGGCAATGCAACCAGTCCTCCTCGACTCCGAGTCGCTCGGCCACGAACTGTCTGTTTGCAGAGGGTATGACCACTGCCAGGTCCAGGTTCGCCGCGACCAGGGGCTTGAGCGTCTCCGCGTCGAGGTGATCGGTGTGATTATGGCTGGAGGTGACCAGGCCGACAAAATCAAGCTGGCCCGGATCGATCACTCGCTCGGTCATACGGACATGTGGCTTCGCGCTGGCGGCGTACTTGTGAGTCAGAGAATCTGACAGGTAGGGATCAAAAAGCAGGAATTGCTCCTGCCAGCAGACCAGGAAGCCACTCTGCCCCAGCCACCAGAGGTGAAAATTGTCGCTCACCTGCCTCGCCTGCCGGATATCCTCCAGCAGTGCTTGCTCTTTCAAGAGGGGGATAATCATCTCTTAGACTCCCAGTCGGTCACGAACCTGGTGTACCCCCTCGACCATGTTCTGGAGCTTCTGCGTGGCTGCCCAGCGAGCTGTCTGACTGAGTCCGCAATCGGGTGCCAGCGCCAGCCGCTCTGCCGGAACATGCTCCAGGCAACGATCGACACGTGTGACGATATCCTCTGGTGACTCGATATAGTAGTTCTTCACGTCCACGATCCCCACGGCCACGTCCTTCTGCTCGGCAATCGCCGCGATGATCTCCAGCTCTGAAAATTCCCGGTTGGCCATTTCCACGTGAATCTCATCCACATGAAATTCCAGGAAATCCGGGAACATGGGAGCGTACTGCCTGGGTGCGACCGAGTGACCCTTGTAGTTCCCGAAGCAGAGGTGGGTGGAGAGTCGGCAGCGGCCAGCGGCCGGTTCCACGGTACGATTGAAAACGTCTACCAGCCAGGCAGTATCCTCTTTCCAGGCATAGCAACTCATCGAGGGTTCATCGATCGCGATTTCCTGGCAACCCGCAGCCACCAGGGCTTCCAGTTCAGCGCGCACGATCGGCAACAGTGCCTCGGTCAGCGCCGGGCGATCCGGGTACTGCTGGTTCGGGATCAGTCGACCGCTCAGTGTGTAAGGGCCGGGAATACTGGCCTTGAGCGTGAC
>JAPYUD010000612.1:0-2046 GCA_029936215.1 Pirellulaceae bacterium
GGGCCACCAAAAAAGGAACTATCCTCGCTCAAGTAGCTCACATAGGAGCAGGCAAGGGCTGTTGGTTGTCACAAGGGAGCCCCGCGGGGACAATACGAGGTAGCTCCCGATCCCGGGTTTCATCACAACACCCTTCGCGGATGAACAAGAATGATTGCCAGACGACATTTCCCTGCGAGTGTTTTCCTTGCCGGCCTGCTGCTTCCGATCCTGGTGGTCGCGGCCAGCGTGCAGCTCCCTGCGCAGGCTCCGAATGCGGCGCAGCTGAAAAACTGGCACCAGTGGCGCGGCCCGGATGCCAGCGGAGTCTCGCGCAGCGCGAATCCGCCAACCGAGTGGAGCGAGGAGAAAAATATCCGCTGGAAAACAGCGATTGACGGACATGGCAGTTCCACCCCGATCATCTGGGAGAAGAAGGTCTTTGTGCTGACCGCCATCAATACCGGCATCGTTGATCCGGCGCTTCCAAAACCGGAGGACCAGCCGAAGCGGAACTTTGGTATCACGTTCCCAAATACCGAGTACCAGTTCGTGGTCCTCTGCCTTGACCGTGAGACGGGCAAGGAACTCTGGCGGCAGACCGCCACCCAGGGCATCCCTCACGAGGGCCATCATGGTGATAACAACTTTGCCTCCGGTTCACCCACGACCGATGGAAAGCGACTTTATTGCTGGTTTGGATCCGCCGGCCTTTACTGTTACGACCTGGACGGCAAGAAGCTCTGGCAGCGCGACCTTGGCAAGGCCCACATGGGGTCCAGCCTGGGCGAGGGTTGTTCCCCGGTGGTTCACGATGGGAAGATCGTCATCGTGCGGGATCAGTCGCGGCAGTCGACGATCGAGGTGCTGGATGCCGAGAGTGGCAAGACGCTCTGGGAAAAGAACCGCGAGGAATCCAACTCGTGGGCGACCCCGGTCGTGCTGGAACATAGCGGACGGACCCAGGTCATCACCGCCGCGTCGAAGCGGATTCGCAGCTATGACCTGGATGACGGATCGATCATCTGGCAATGCAGTGGCCTGACCGGCAATGTCACTCCCTGCCCGGTGATCGAGGGTGATACGGTAGTCTGCATGAGTGGTTACCAGGGATCCTCGGTGATGGCATTACCGCTGTCGGCAAAAGGGGACATTTCCGATTCCGATGCGATCCTCTGGAAGGGAGAACGGGGAACCCCCTACGTTCCCTCGCCAGTGCTCTATGACGGCCTGCTCTTTTTCAACCAGTCGAACCAGGCGATATGGACATGTCTCGACTCCAGGACCGGCGAGACCGTGCTGGAGCGGACCCGCCTGCCCGACATCTCGAATATCTATGCCTCGCCAGTGGCCGCAGCCGGTCGGGTCTACGTGACGGGACGGAGCGGGACCACGATCGTGCTCAAGCGTGCACGGACCATGCAGCTGCTTGCCACCAACAGGCTGGCCGAGCGGGTCAATTCCTCGCCCGCCCTGGCAGGCACGGAGCTGTTCATTCGTGGCGCCAAGTCCGTGTACTGCATCGCCGAGGGTGGAAAGCGGTAAATCTCTGATGGACGGGGAGGATCAGTGTCCGTGCTGTTTCACAGATGTTTTTCCGCGATGAACCTGGTTGCCGGCATGTCGGGCCTGCGGCTCGACCGGGGACGCATGCTGCTGGCATGGATCCCGGTGCTTGGCCTGATCGGACTGGGTGCCCAGCTCTCGCGGGTTCATGACTTTCAGTGGGCCTGGATGGTGGGAAGCTGGATTGCCTATTACGGCGGGAACACGCTGATCCTCGGTAGCGGCATCCGCCGCTGGATGATTTCCCGTTTTGGCCGGGAGCGGGCGTACTCCATTTACGAGATGATCTGCGGCTGGCTCTTTTTTACGATTGGTACCGGGTTCACCGTCTCTGCGACCATGCTGGTTGACGGGCTGCCGCTGGAGAGGGGCGTTGCCTGGACTCTTGGCATCGCGCTTCTCGTCTTCGGGTTTGGCATCAAGGTCTGGGCGACCGCGCTGACCGGACTGGATACCTACTACTACCGGGACCTTTTCCTTCACGAGCACCACGAGAACTGG
>JAPYUD010000083.1:0-7397 GCA_029936215.1 Pirellulaceae bacterium
AACTCCTTCTCCCTGTTCTTGCTCCGGATATCCACACCATCACCGCGTCCGTTGAGGATCTCGGGATTGTTGGTTTTGGTGTCGATCTGGATCTCGTAGTAATGGAAATCCTTGCGTGGAACCTTGGAGATAATCTTCACCGGTTGGCCCGTGGTGAGCATGCCATACATGCCGGCGGCGCTGATCCCGATCCCCTGCTGACCACGGCTCATTCTGAGCCTGTGAAACTTGGATCCGTAGAGCAGTTTTCCGAAGATAAGCGGGATCTGCTTCTTCATGATCCCCGGTCCATTATCCTGGACCGCAACCTGGAACCGGTCATTTTTCACCTGCTCGATATGCACCCAGATCTCCGGAAGGATCCCACCTTCCTCGCAGGCATCGAGCGAGTTATCAACCGCTTCCTTGACGGTCGTGAGCAGCGCCTTGCGGGGGTTGTCGAAACCAAGCAGGTGCCGATTCTTGGCAAAGAACTCGCTTACGGAAATCGAGCGCTGCTTGGAGGCCATGCTCTGGGCCGTCGATCGTCGACGACGGCGAACAGGCTTGGGCTTCGGCACATTCTGCTTGGTTTTTTCCATGGCAGTGTCGGGAAACTCCTTTACCCGAACCGGTACTAACCGGGGCTGCAGGGATCTTATCTCAACAGCCTGCAACCTGTTCCAGGACCACGTCCTTGTGGTCGCTCGTTAGAGTCTGCGGATTATATCGATTACTCCACCTTGTTCCCAACCCAGTTTTTCTCCTAAGGCCGGTTAACCCCCATAATTGGTCGATAGCATAAACAAAGACTCACCCGCCTGATTGGTGAAAACCGAATTATCCAATGGTGACACTACGTTGCCAAAACCCTGCTTGATTGCCTAACTTTCGCCACGACACCCCGGCAAACTATTGCATCTCGTGGCATGGGTAATCAGGATCAATAATAGAAACCATCGATACCCCCGCCTCGACGGGGAGGAGCGATAACATGTTACGAATAACCACCCTCGCAATTACCCTTGTCGCAACCCTGCTGCTCGGACCGGCCACTTCCGCTGACGAGGCCGTCCAGGTAACGATCTCCAGTGACGACACCAAGCCGGCAGCCCCGGCTGTCACCTGGGCGCCACGCCGCGCACGGCTGTTCCAGAATTACTTTGCTCCAAGTGCACCAGGTGGCATTTCTGCCCCACTTTACACCGCTCCGGTACAGGTTCCGGCAAATGTTGGTCAAACGTACGCGACCTACGAACCACTGATGCCGCACGAGCTACTCTACCGCCACAACCGCACGTACTACCGCTATTACGATGGCGGTCGCGGGCTGACCCGTACACGGGTTGTCTGGTGGAGCGGACCGGTGGCACCTCCGCTGCTGGGCTGGATCTGGTAATACCAGGAAAGGATCCTGCAGCACGGACCATTGAGATCAGACTTTTTTCAGCTGCCGGCCAACCGGCGGACTCCCCCCCAGGAAAGGAATATTGTCATGAAGAAGCTCATTATCGGTCTCGCGGTGATCGCGATGGCCCTTGCGTTCCAGCTCGATTCGGCACATGCCGATGGTCCCGCCAGAAAGTTGCGCCGCGTCTTTGCACCCGGTCAGCAGGCGATGGGAATCTGGCATGGCCAGTATGCCCATCCCAGCTATGGTCGGCCACTGGCGATCGTGGTCCCGCCGAACGCAAACATGATGCGTTCCCAGGGCTGGGGAGTTTGTGGTTCACAGATGATGCCTCTCTACAGCCAGTACGGGACTGCTTACCCGGGCACGGTTACAGGAAACCCCATCCATTTCCTTACCAGGCCAGTCGCACCGAGCAACACCCAGCAGTTCGGCTACTATTACATCCGTGGTCCCTGGTAGCGTAGAACGCTGAGGCAGCAACTCTCACTTTCCACACGGCGGGTGAATGTCTATGTTGAACGGATCCTGTTTGATCCGATGGCAGCCTGGACATGAAATACGTCGCCTGGATACTGATCTGCCTGCTCGTGGTACTGCACCAGTGCACGTCCCCCTGGCAGAGTGAAAAGCTCTACCTGGGATTTATTCCCGGCGTGCTGGGTTACCATCTTGCAATCACCCTTGCCACCGCGGGAGCCTGGGCGCTGGTGGTGAAATTCGCCTGGCCGAAGAACCTGGAGAGTCATCCGCCGGAGGATGGTAACCCATGACCCAGCTGGCGATCATCATCGGTTACCTGGTGCTGCTACTGGCCTGTGGCCTGCTGGCCAACCGGATTTCCCGCGGCACGGCCAGGGACTACATGCTGGCCAGTCACTCGATCGGACCGGTATTGCTGCTGCTCTCCCTGTTCGGTACGACCATGACCGCCTTTGCCCTGGTGGGGTCCACCGGCAAGTCATTCCAGCTGGGAGTCGGGGTCTATGCCCTGATGGCCTCCTCCAGCGGCATTATTCACTCGCTCTGTTTCTTCCTGGTCGGCATCAAGCTCTGGTCGCTTGGCCGCCAGCATGGGTACACGACACAGACCCAGTACTTCCGTGATCGCCTGGAAAGCCGTGCTTTCGGGTTTCTCCTCTTTCCCATCCTGGTGGCCCTGGTGATTCCTTACCTGCTGATTGGAATCCTCGGGGGTGGGGCAGTGATCGAGGGAGTCACCCTCGGCATTTTTCCGGACACACCGGACGAGGGACTTCCCGCCTGGATCGGTTCACTGATGATCTGCAGCGTGGTCCTGGCCTACGTCTTTCTTGGTGGCATGCGGGGTACCGCCTGGGCCAATGCCTTCCAGACCACTGTCTTCATGGTGCTCGGGGTGATCGCCTTCCTGGTCATCGCCCGACAGCTCGGCGGCGGCCAGGGGCTCTGGGACAGCCTGAAGGCGGCCACCGGTGCGGTCCAGCAGTCGCACCCGGAGAAGCTCGTCATGGCGCCTCCTGTTTTTACCAGCCCCTACTTCCTGAGCTTCCTCCTGATCCCGCTCTCGGCCGCCATGTTCCCTCATCTTTTCCAGCACTGGCTGACCGCCCGCAGTGCCGCGAGTTTCAAGTTACCCATTATTGCCCACCCCATTTTCATAACTATTGTCTGGGTTCCCTGCGTGCTGGTAGGTGCCTGGGCAACGTCAGCAGTCTTCCATGGCGAGCCGCTGATCCCCGCCGACATTAAAAATGTGAACACGGTTCTCCCGATCATGGTTGCCAAGCTCTCCGGCCCGATCCTCTCCGGCTTGCTGGCCGCCGGGATCCTGGCTGCCGTCATGTCCTCGCTCGACAGCCAGTTTCTTTGCCTGGGGACGATGTTTACCAATGATATCGTGCTGGAAATCAAGGGGCGTGAACATTACAGCGATCGCCAGGTGGTGATGCTGGCGCGGTATTTTATCGTCGCCATCGTGGCAGTCACCTACCTGCTTAGCCTGCTCAAGCCACCCGGAATTTTCGACCTCGGCCTCTGGTGTTTCAGTGGTTTTACCGGCCTCGTTCCACTGGTCTTTGCCGCCCTCTACTGGAAGCGAACCACGCTGGCTGGCGCCACCGCCAGCGTGCTGGCAGCCGCGGCCAGCTGGATCTACTTTTTCTGCCAGGCGGGTTATCCTCCCTCTCCAAAATATCGTGCTTTTGGCATGCTCCCGGTCGCCACGATTTTCCTTCTCTCGGCGATCGTCCTGGTAGTGGTCTCGCTGCTTACCCGCCCGCCGAGCAAGGAAACGCTGGCTCGTTTTTTCCCGACCGGGAAAGGCCAGCAGGATTCCGGTTGAGTCGATGCCGGCTTGCGTGGCAGGGGTTTTGTCATAGAATGAGTTGTTCCCCCTCCCCCGTTGTCCTCTTGTGAGGGCGCGTCCAGGAGGCCATCCCGGGCCTTGGGGAGGTGAAATACCGGGTTCCCTCGCAGGGAGAAAAAACTCATGGCACGATTTGGTGGCGCACGAAAAAAACGTACCCCCGCGCGAAAGAAGCGCAACAAGCCAACGGCTCAAAAGAAAGACCCCCTGTTCGTTGATGGCAAGCGGCCCAGGCCCATGTACGTCGACTACAAGGACGTGGACTTCCTCAAGAAGCTCGTTAACCGGCATGGCCGAATCGTCGGTCGCCGCAAGACCGGTTGTTCCGCTGCCAGCCAGCACGCGGTAACCGCCGCGATCAAGCGGGCACGGTTCATGGGACTCCTGGCGTACACGGGCGACTGATTCTTAGCCCTCCTCGGTGTTCTGTTCATGGCGACGAGCTACCAGACAAGTCGGCGCGTGGAGTTCAGCGACACCGATGCTGGTGGCATGATGCACTTCACCGCCTTCTTCCGCTTCATGGAGCAGGCAGAGCATGAGCTGCTGAGAGAAGTTGGCAGCAGCGTGTTCATTGAGGATGAGGAGGGGACGGTCAGCTGGCCACGTGTTTCCGCCAGTTGTGACTTCAGCCAGCCCGCCCAGTTCGAGGACCTGCTGACAATCACCCTCGAGGTCGCCAGGCTTGGTCGCAGCAGTGTCACCTACCAGTGCCAGTTTCATCGTGATGACCAGCTCCTGGCAACCGGCCAGATCGTCTCGGTCTGCTGCCGGCTCGCTCCAGGCCAGCCACCACAGTCGATCGCCATTCCCCCCACGCTGGTCGAGAAGCTCCAGCAATACCAGGTTTCCGACCCGCAGGCGTGATCCCACCATCATGGCATTTTACCTGGAAGAACTGACCATCCGGCTGGCAACTGGCGTCAGTCAATTCCCCCCGGACGATCGCCAGGCACTTGCTCAATTCCTTGTCTCTGCCCAGCAGCCAGACGGTGGATTTTCCGGGCGGGAAGGGGGAAGCGACCTGTACTACACCAGCTTTGCGCTCCGCGGCCTGGCAATCCTGGGAGAACTCCAGGGAGACATCGCCGACCGCTGTGCAGCGTACCTGGTCAACCAGCTCCAGGGAGAGGTCGCCAATGTCGATTTTTTCTCACTCCTCTATGCGGCAGCATTGCTCGAAACGGCTGCCGGCATCAGCATCTACGAGCAATCAGACCCCAGCTGGCCCGAGAGGGTGGCTGACAAGCTGGAGCTGCTGCGACGGGACGACGGGGGCTATGCCAAGGCAGAGGAGGGAATGGCCAGCAGCACTTACCATTCTTTCCTGGTCCTGCTCAGCCAGCAGCTGATCAAGCGCCCCCTTCCCAACCCGGAGAAGCTGGTGGAGTTCCTTTACTCACAGCAGGCGGAAGAGGGGGGCTTCCTGGAAATTCGCGCCAGCAAGCGAGCGGGCACCAATCCCACCGCAGCAGCGATTGCCGCGCTACGAATCCTCGAGGCCCTGGACGAACAGACGCGGGGACGGACAGCAGGCTTCCTTTCCCAGATGCAGACCGACGAGGGAGGGCTTCGGGCCAACACCCGTATTCCCATCGCAGACCTGCTGAGCACCTTCACCGGCATGTTGACACTCGGCGATCTCGACGCGCTGGAGATGATCGACGATGCAGCTGCTTTACGGTACGCTAGATCTCTGCAACAGCCCTGCGGGGGATTTCTTGGCGCCGCCTGGGACGAGCAGGTGGATGTCGAGTACACGTTCTACGGAATCGGTTCGTGTGCCCTGGTCGCGGCTGCCCAGTACGACCAGTAGCAGTACCTGCACGATGTCCAAGCTCGAACTTTCCGATCTGACCAGGGATTTTCCCACCCGTGGTGAACCCCTCCAGGTTCTCAAGGGGGTTGATCTGCAGGTCTCCGCCGGCGAGACACTGGCGATCGTCGGCCCCAGCGGATGCGGCAAGAGCACGCTGCTCCACATCCTCGGCACACTGGATATTCCCACCAGCGGCACCATGATCCTCGATGGCACGGATCCATTTCAGCTGGACGAGCAATCCCTGGCCCGCTTTCGAAACCAGAACATTGGTTTCATCTTTCAGGACCACCACCTGCTTCCACAGCTCTCGGTGCTGGAAAATGTGCTCATCCCTGCCATTGCCAACGGTCGTCCAGACACCGACTGCGTGGAGCGTGCTCACCAGCTGATCGAGCGTGTCGGTCTTTCCGATCGCATCGAACATCGCCCCGCGGAACTCTCGGGCGGAGAGCGTGAGAGAGTGGCAGTTGCCCGTTCACTGATACACCAGCCAACACTGTTGCTGGCCGACGAACCAACCGGCAACCTCGACCAGGCCAACGCGCGCCAGGTGGGAAGCCTGCTGCTGGAAATGCACGAACAGGAAGAGATGATGCTGGTGGTGGTAACCCACAGCCTCGAGCTGGCCGCCATGCTCGATCGTCAGTATCGGCTGGATGACGGAAAACTTGTTGACCCCTGACCCGATGTGGGAGTCCCTGCCGGATGAATGCCTGGCGTTACGTGACCCGCAGCCTCTTTCACCACTGGCGCATTAACTGTGCCGTGGCCCTGGGGGTCGCCGCGGCAACCGCGGTTCTCACTGGCGCCCTGTTGATCGGGGACGCCATGCGTGGTTCGCTCCGTACACTGACTCTCGATCGACTTGGCCGGATCGACGAGATCCTCATCGTGGATCGTTTTTTCCGTGTCAAGCTTGCCGACGAGCTGGCCTCCAGCCAGGGATTCAATGATCACTATGACCGCTCGGAGGCGGTGATCCTGTTTCCCCAGGGATCGATCGAAGCCCGCCGGCAGGAACAGACGTCGCGGGCTGGAAACGTCCTGGTGATGGGAGTCACTACAGGCTTCTGGCAGCTCGACATGTCCGGCAGCGAGGGGCTGCCGGCGCTGGAGAGCGGGCAGGTGATTCTCAATCAGCCGCTGGCCGAGGAACTCGGAGTCGGGGTCGGTGACCAGGTCACTCTTCGTCTTCCGGAATTACAGGAGATCAGCCCTGACAGCCCGCTGGGAGACCGTGATGACTCGGTCCGCAGTATCCCGCGGCTGGAGGTGGTCCATGTCATTCCCGCTCGCGGACTGGGACGATTCGACCTGCGAGCCAGCCAGTCCCTTCCGCGGAATGCTTACGTCTCGCTCGGCATGCTGCAGGAAGAACTCCGGCAGGAAGGCCTTGCCAACGCCCTGCTGGTTTCCGGGAAAGACCCCTCGCAACCACCCGGCGAGGAGGCAAGTCAGCAGCTGGCCCGCATGCTCAAGCCAACTCTCCAGGACCAGGGCCTGCTGGTCACCCCGGTCGAGATCTCCTGGCAACCGGAGGAGGGAGAGCCCCAGGTGGTTCTCTCCTATTTCAGCCTCTCCAGTACTCGCATGATGCTCAACGATGAGGTTCTCTCCGTTGCAGAAGCGGCCTTCGGAGAACATACCCGGCAGGGCGTGCTGACCTACCTGGCCAATGCCATTTACAAGGTCAACCCGGAACAGCATGCACAAGCGGGATCCGGGCTGGTCACGGGAGAGAGGGACGTCGAGCCAGGGGAACTTGTCCCCTACTCGCTGATCGCCTCGGTCGATTCTATCGCCCCGCTGGGGCCACTCCAGGATGACAGCGGCCAGCT
>JAPYUD010000083.1:7497-10415 GCA_029936215.1 Pirellulaceae bacterium
CCTGACGCCAGAGGTCCCCGGGGTCACTGACCAGCGGTCGATCAATGACTGGGACCTTCCTTTCCCCCTGGTTCACCGGATCCGGGGGCCAGATGATGACTTCTGGAACAACCACCGCACGACCCCCAAGGCATACGTCTCGCTGGCGGTCGGCCAGCGTCTCTGGGGCAGCCGATTCGGACAGTTCACTTCGCTGCGAATCCTGCCGGCATCGCATGACATAACGCGACCGGCCGAGGAGGAGCAGCCATGGAATGGAGCCCGGCTGGCAGATTCCTTTGTTGATTCTGCCCAAAAAATGGATGCCCGGCTGGGATTCACGTTCTTGCCAGTCAAGCGAAATGGACTTGATGCCTCGACCGGAGCAACTCCCTTTGACATGTTGTTTCTTGCCCTCAGCCTGTTCGTGATTGCTGCCGCGCTGATGCTTGTCAGCCTGCTCTTCAAGCTCGGAATCGAGCAGCGATGCGCCGAGACCGGCACGCTCATGGCGGTCGGCATCCCGGGGCGCACGATCGCACGGATGCTGGTTGCCGAAAACACGCTGGTAAGCATTCTCGGCAGCCTGCTGGGAGTTGCCGCGGGAGTTGGTTACGCGCTGTTAATGCTTGCCGGCCTGCGCAGCTGGTGGGTAGGGGCAATTTCCACACCCTTCCTCCAGTTCCACTGGACCGGGCAGAGCCTGTTCCTGGGAGCGATCCTGGGGACCATCATCTCGATGATCACGATCAGCTGGGCAGTCTGGCGGAGCCGGGCGATTCCCGTCCGCCAGCTCCTCTCGGGACGTGCCGACGAGGGATACACGGCAAGGCCAGGGAAGCCTGCCCGGTGGCTTTCGATCACCACCGGGGCCTGCTTCCTGGTAGGGCTCGGGCTGGCGATCCTGGCAGCCCAGCCGTCGATGGCGGCGGCCATGGGCAGCGAGGGGCAAGCAGGGGCATTCGTTGGAGGAGGCGCAGCAATCCTCGCCGGGTTGCTGCTGGTGATTCGATCCCGGCTGCGACGGCAGGGAGCCACGACTCGCTCGCTGGCGGATCCTCCTGTCCTGTTTCGGCTGGCCACCCGGAACGCAGGTCGTAATCCCCAGCGCAGCACGATGACGATCGGCCTGATGGCGACCGCCAGTTTCCTCGTGCTCTCGATGGGAGCCTTCCGCCTGGATGTAACCGAGAGCGGGACCGGGGGGTTTGACGGGATCGCCACCAGTTCGATTCCGATTTTTGACAACCTCGCGGAAGCCCGGGGTCGACAGCTTGTGCTGGGCGAGGAACATGCCGCCTTGCTTGAAAGCAGCACGATCCTGCCACTGCGGTGGAAGCCGGGAGATGATGCCAGTTGCAATAACATGTACCAGGCTTCCCAGCCCCAGGTGCTGGGAGTCACCAGGGCGATGGTAGAGTTTTACAATGACCCGCAGAATACTGGCTTCCAGTGGGCAGGCAGTGAAGCGGTGGGAGAGGCAACCAGCAACGCCTGGCAACTGCTGGAACCAGGTGGGAGCGTACACCTGGGAACGGAACAGGATCCAGTTCCGGTCGTGATCGACAAGAACACGGCGATGTTCTCCCTGAAGCTAATGGGAGGTGTGGGGCAGGTTTTCCCGATCACCTATGACAACCAGCAGCGGATTCACTTCCGCATCACTGGCCTTCTGGCCAATAGTGTTCTGCAGGGCAGCCTGCTGATCAGCGAGGGGGACTTCCAGCATCATTTTCCGGTGATCAGCGGGTACCGGTATTTTCTCGTCAAGTCGCCGCCTGGCCAGGCAGCCCAGTCCCATGCCATCCTGGAGGATCGGCTCGGTGACCAGGGGTTCGATGTCCAGAGCGCACCACGGAGGCTCGCTTCCCTGCTCGCTGTTCAGAATACTTATCTCAGCACGTTCCAGAGCCTGGGGGCACTTGGCATGCTGCTCGGCACGCTGGGGCTGGCGACGGTCCAACTGCGAAATATCCTCGAACGTCGATCGGAGCTGGCATTGATGCGAAGCAGCGGTTTCCCCGGAAGCCGACTGGCCAGCATGATCCTGCTGGAGAACATGTTATTGCTGCTCGGTGGCCTGGCGACCGGCGCCCTGGCTGCTCTCTGTGCCGTGCTCCCGCATGTCGTCTTTGGTGGCGCCAGCGCACCAGGGATGGACCTGGTGGTAATGCTGGCCATCGTCCTGGCGGTCGGTTTTGCCAGTGGCCTGGCAGCCGTGCGGGCAACACTTCGCGCCCCGATCCTTCCTGCCCTGCGGGGCGACTAGATGAAAAGAGAGGGATGAAGATGTCGACAAGAAGTGTCCTGGCGATTGCCGCCCACCCGGATGACATCGAGTTCCTGATGGCTGGCACCCTGGTGCTGCTGGGGCAGGCGGGCTACGAGCTTCACTATATGAACCTGGC
This sequence comes from Pirellulaceae bacterium, assembly GCA_029936215.1. GTDB lineage: Bacteria > Planctomycetota > Planctomycetia > Pirellulales > Pirellulaceae > SAT2750. Next base: position 9,885 of record JAPYUD010000083.1, read on the forward strand.
AAATGGCTGCTGTGGATCGACCGAGCTGGATGCCCAGGCGATTGCAAAGGTCCGGCAGAAGGAAGCAGAACAAGCGGCCACCTCGATTGGGGCCAGGTTTCACGAGAGTATCTGTAATGACCTGGAGATTTTCTACGACCAGCCGACGCTTGCCCAGGTCGCCTCGGTGATCCGGCTGGTCAGGCCAAACATCGTGCTGACACACGGCCCAAGCGACTACATGGAAGACCACATGAATACCTGCCGGCTGGCAGTCACGGCTGCCTTTAGCCGGGGAATGCCGAATTTCCCTGTCGAGCCACCTCGCCAGGCATACGGTGATCCGGTAACCGTCTACCATGCGCAGCCCTACTCACATCGCGATCCAACCGGCCAGCTGGTCACTCCCCAGTACTATGTGAACGTGGAACCGGTGGCCGAGCAGAAATGGGCAATGCTCAGCTGCCACCAGAGCCAGAAAAAGTGGCTCGATGAAAGCCAGGGGCTCGATTCCTACCTGCACACGATGCGCCAGCTGGATACCGAGCTGGG
>JAPYUD010000613.1:0-2027 GCA_029936215.1 Pirellulaceae bacterium
ATATGTGTATAATAGACAGCAAGGGCTGTTATGAAACGGTAAGCAGAGTGCCACGGCCATATAAGAATCGGCTTCCTGCCGTTTATCCGAGCCGATCTGTTCTGCTGGTACCTGACCAGTAAGGGATGATTGGCGTTCCTGGTGTACGGCTTACCCGCCAGTCAAAAGCACCGCGCTGATGCTCAAGCTGCGGCCTCCCCGTGTCGGGCCAGGTAATGGCGATGATGTCGAACCGCACGGACGACGTCGGTAAATGGTGATCCCGGATGTACTGCCTGGTCGCCCGGCAAATCCTCGTCTGCTTGGCCCGTGTCACCGCTGCCGCTGGACTTCGCCTGCCAGGGGATCTGCGAGTTTTTACCTCGACAATTACAAGGGTGCGGTTCTCGACGGTAACCAGGTCCAGTTCCCCACCCTTCAGACTGACATTCCGATCGACAATCCGGTGACCCTGTCGGCGGAGGTAACACTCGGCAAGTTTCTCGCCACGACGTCCCAGAACCCGGGCAGTTGGCACACGGTGACAGATGCGTGCCAGCATGGAAAGACAACTGGACCATCGTGATCGAGAAGAGGAACCGGGGTTGGCAGGTTCTCGGTCCACCAAGATCTTCCACCCTCCTTGGCAGACAGGTGGACTAGTTTCGGCGCCGTTCCTTCAGCCGGACTGCCTTGCCAACACGGTCCCGGAGGAAATAGAGCTTGGCTCGCCGTACACTGCTGGATCGTTTGACTTCAATCTCACCGATCCGCGGTGAATGGACTGGGAACTTCCGCTCCACACCCTCACCCGCCACGATACGCCGTACGGTGAACATCTCCCGACTGCCACTCCCGCTACGGGCAATCACGACACCAGCGAAGATCTGGGTTCTTTCCTTTTCTCCCTCCAGGATCTTCGTGTGAACTTCGACGGTATCACCGACATCAAATTCCGGCACAGATTCCTTCATGCTGCCTTTTTCAACGGCGTTCAGCAGTTCCTGTCCTTTGAGCTTGCTCATCTTGTTCACTCACAGTTTACGAGTTATCAGGGTTATGGTCGGTGAGAGAGTCCTGGTTGATCAGGTCCGCTCTCTCCTGTCGCGTTTTCTTTTCACTCTGTTCTTTTCGCCACTGGGCGATCGCCTTGTGATCTCCACTCAACAGAACTTCTGGTACATCGTATCCCCGGTACTGGCGGGGTCGTGTGTACTGGGGACCCTCCAGGAGTCGGTTTCCCGACGAGAAGGAATCCTCAATCGCACTTCGTTCATCCCCCAGCACACCTGGCCGCAGTCGAATTACCGCGTCGATCATGACCATGGCCGCCACTTCTCCCCCGTTGAGGATATAGTCCCCAACGGAGATTTCCAGGGGATCCAGCAAGTCAATGACACGCTGGTCAAACCCCTCGTAGCGTCCACAGAGCAGGATCTGCCGTGGCTGGTCAGCCAGTTTTTCAACCAGCGGTTGATCAAGTGGCTTCCCCTGGGGTGTCAGCAAAATCACCTGGCCCGGCGTTGTCTCCAGCTTTTGGACATGCTCTACACAGTCGACCACCGGTTGTACTTGCAGGACCATTCCAGGTCCGCCACCAAACGGTCGGTCATCAACCTTTTGATGCTTGTCGGTTGACCATGCACGCAAGTCATGAAGTTGGATGTTCACCAGTGAACGATCGATCGCCTTCTTTAAAAGGCCCTGGTCCAGGTAGCCAGAGAAGATCTCCGGAAAAAGTGTGACCACATCGAATCGCATGGTATCGCCTCACCGCGACCTGCTGAATCTGGTTGTTAATCCTCCGTACTTTCTTCTTCCGTTGATTCTACTTCTGTTGTTTCTTCCTCTGCTGCCGGAGCTTCCTCTGCTGCCGGAGCTTCCTCGGCTGCAGGAGCTTCTTCGGCTGCAGGAGCTTCCTCGGCTGCAGGAGCTTCCTCGGCTGCAGGAGCTTCTTCGGCTGCAGGAGCTTCTTCGGCTGCAGGAGCTTCATCGGCTGCAGGAGCTTCATCGGCTGCAGGAGCTTCATCGGCTGCAGGAGCTACATC
>JAPYUD010000084.1:0-10226 GCA_029936215.1 Pirellulaceae bacterium
AAATCATCCAGACCTGGGATATCACCAGCGACGTCACCTGGATCGACCCGGTCTTTTTTGACGGGACCCATGTCTGGGTTGGCGATCTCTCGGACCTGGGAATTCACCGGTACGAGATCAAGGGAGAGAAACTCATCCGCAACGCGATCTTTCGTTACCCCAAGCCGATGCACTTTTCACAGGGGCTGGTCATTCGCGATAAGCGACTTTACACGATCCATACCTTCGGCGAGATGGATGGACTCTACGAGTTCGACCTCGAAAAGCTGGTGCCGGGTGAGGAAAACAAACCACAACGATGCTGGCCGATCGCCGAATCGACAATGCACCTGGAAGGATTCGACTTCGTTCCCGGCACCCGTGACCAGATCTGGCATTCCCAGGGACAACAGGTCGATCGCTGGCAACTGGATGGGCTCAGCTAAAAATCAGAACCTCGTTTCCCCCGCGGTGTTTAATACTTATCTAGTCAGCCGGGAGAAACCACGGTTAGGATAGATCTGACATCACTGCCAACCGCCACCGGATAATCACATCATGAAGAAAAGAACACTCCTTGTGATCTCGCTTCTGCTTGCTGCCGGGACACTTGTCCATGCCGAGGAGAACCCGATTCCCCGAATCGCCTGGTATGGCAACCTGGCCGATGGCCTGGCCGAGGCGAAACGGAGCGGCCGGCCCATCCTGCTCGTCTCGGGAGCCCCCGCCTGCCTGGGCGTTCCCGGCGTCTGGTGACCGGGCATGCAGGGGAATATCAGGAGTTACCTGGTAAATAGTAGCGTTGTCAAAGCGTCTCGTAGTTTTGTCTGTATCCGCCTGCTGACCTATGAGAACAAGGAAGAATACGAGTACATGGAAGGGATCCTGAGAGTCCGGGCCGGAACACTCCCGAATACTGTCTTCTGCGTGCTGGCGCCGGACGGGAAAACAAAACTGACTCGATCAGGTCGTGGCCCCTTCTTTGCCTTTGCCAATGCCACGGTGATGGCATCCAGCATGGGACTGATGGCGGCCAAGTATCCAACAGCCAACCAGAATGCTCTTTCCGATCCCCAGTTGCCGCTGGTCCACAAGGTGGACGTGGCGCTAAACACGGCAGCCTGCGACAACCGGCCTCTGGTGGTGACCGTGGCGGCTGACAGGGACCAGCTGGCAAAGGTCGACAGCAGCCTGCTGAAGCTGGCCTGGAGTGAGGAGTTTGCCGGGCAGTTCGTTTATGGCTCGACCACCGAGCGCAAGGATCTCAAGCCGCTGGTAGGAGCTGGTGATTCCTCGGCCATCCTGATCGTCGAGCCTGGTACCTACGGGGTCTCTGGCAAGGTGATGGGGCAGCTCGATGCCGGCGCATCGGCGGACGAGATCCAGCAGGCGCTGGCAAAGGCACTGAGGGAATTCACACCCCAGGTGAAGTCCCACAACGCCCATATCCAGACTGGCTATAACCTCGGAATCGAATGGGAGACGGTCGTCCCGGAATCCGACGCGCAGTCCGTTCGCGCCAAGGCCGCCTTCAAGGCACGGCAGGCAAAACCCTGAGCCGGCCGACCGCGCAGGCCGCCCTCCCCTGGATTCTCGCGGGAAACAACCATGTACCTGGCACGCCGTTCGCCCTGGATCCTCCTGGCCCTGGCTATCGTTCTTGGTGCCGGGCATCCGATTGGAGTCAGGGCGGCGGATCCCGCTTCCCAGCATGACCTGTTCGTCGCTGGTGAGGGTGGCTACCACACTTACCGCATCCCCGCCATGGTGGTCACAACGCGGGGAACCCTGCTGGTCTTTTGCGAGGGCCGCAAGACCAGCTCGACCGATGACGGGGATAACGACATGCTGCTGCGGCGGAGCAGCGATGGCGGGAGAAGCTGGAGCGCCATAAAACTGGTCCACGAGGAGGGGGGCGATACTCTCGTCACGATTGGCAATGCCTGCCCGGTGGTGGATCGTTCCACGGGGATTGTCTGGCTGACAATGAACCGTGGTAATGACCGGGTACTTCTCACGCACAGCCGTGACGAGGGAAAAACCTGGGCCCTCCCGACCGATATTACCGAGATGGTCAAGAAGCCAGCCTGGGGCTGGTACGCGACCGGCCCAGGCGTCGGCATCCAACTGCGGCATGGCCCCTCCCGGGGCCGGCTGGTGATTCCCTGCGATCATCGGCAGACAAAGGACCGTGGTGGGCCGAGCCGATCTCACGTGATCTACAGTGACGATCATGGAACAAGCTGGCAACTGGGAGGTGCACTCGGGGACCACTCAAACGAGTGCCAGGTGGCCGAGCGGTCCGATGGATCGCTGATCATCAATGCCCGCAATCACCTGGCACGAAGTGGCGGAGAGCCGGAACTGGCAAAGCAGCGAATTATCGCAACCAGCGACGATGGTGGGATCCACTGGTCCGAGATGCGCCTGGACAGTGCATTGATCGAACCGACCTGCCAGGCCAGCCTGATCCGTTACTCGTACCGGCGGGGTGAACGCAGGGAGTGGATGCTGTTTGCCAACCCGGCCTCCCAGTCGGGACGGGAAAAGATGACGGTGCGGTTAAGCCTGGACGGTGGCAGGACGTGGCCACACAGCAGGCTGCTCTACGAGCCATCTTCTGCTTACAGCTGCCTGGCAGTCCTGCCTGATGGCAAGGTAGGAATCGTCTACGAGTGCGATGGGTACCAGCGGATCACTTTTTCGACCCTCTCCATTAACGATCTTCGCCGCTAAGAACGACCTGTCACTTGAGCTGCTGGATCACGTCGTCAGCCGGAAAGAACTTCTTCACCAGCTTCACCAGGCGAGTCCTGGCAGGATCAAAATCCTCGTCCCCGACCCCCCTGCCATCCTGGTAGACCGCGAGAATATCACACTCGAAACAGAACAGCAGATCGACGCGCTGCTCCCCACTGGTGAAAGTCACTCCCACGCCAAAAACTGGTTCACACCCCTTGGCCATTTCCAGCTCGTAGCTCTCCTCATCCAACAGGAGATCACGCAACTGCAGCCGATCGGCCTCCGAAACGGCAACCGCTTCACCAGCACGGTCATAGCTGGAGAGTTGATCCTGGTAGAAACTCGCGTCTGCCAGCCGGTAGGCATAAACCGTGCTCGCCGTGTGCACCGTTTCGACCACCTGCTGGTTGCCGAAAATCGCCAGGAGTTCCTGGCTGCTAACGGGTGCCGGCTCCGCGGGACGCTGGCACCCACCCAGAAAGCAACTGACTGCCAGCAGGAGGATCTGCCGGGACGTTGTTCTCTTCATGATCAGGAGACCCGCTCCGTTTCTCCGTCGGGAACCGGTTCGACCGGTGACGTGCGAACCTGAATATCATGAACCGCCTGCTCCGGCTCCGGAGCGCAACTCGAGGACGGGCATGCACTACAACCACCAGCTCCACCGGAACGAAAAAAATGAAAGCCACGCAATCCAACGTAGATCACCGCCACGGCGGCAACGGCGATGGCCACAACTGTCTGCAGATCGACATTCATGTTCTTGGTCCGGATCCTAGAAGCGAGATGCCAGCTGGTATATCAGCATTGCTGCCAGGTAAGCAATCCCGGTCATGTAAACGAAGGTAAACAGCGGCCAACGCCACGAATTCGTCTCCCGTTTCATCACGACCAGGGTGGATGCACATTGCGCACAGAGGGCAAAAAAGACCATCATCGACAGTGCCACGGGAATCGTGAAGACTTTCCGGTCCGGCTCACCATCCCAGTGTGCTGTCCGCACATGGTCCCGCAGGGTGGCGGATTCTTCATCCGTATCACCACCGAGATTATAGATCACTCCCATCGTACCGATCACCACCTCGCGGGCGGGAAAGGAGGCAATCACCGAGATGCCGATTTTCCAGTCCCAACCCAGCGGTTGCACGAACGGTTCGATCGTCTGCCCCATTTTTCCCAGGACACTGTTACGAAGGTACTCGCCACTCACAGCTGCATCCAGTTCGGCCTGCAGCTCTGCCCGTTCTCCCTCGTCTGCCAGCTGGTCAAACCTCTGCTGGTAACTCTCTCTCAACTGCGATTCCACTTCTGGATCATGGGGAAAGTAGCCTGCTGCCCAGACCAGCACAGTGACGGCAAAGATCAGGGTTCCTGCCTGGCGAACAAAATCCCATCCCTGCGAGAGCATTCGCCGGCTGACGACAACCAGGTTGGGCAGCTTGAAACCGGGTAACTCCATGATAAATGGCGGCGTGGGCCCCTTGAGCAATGTCGTCTTGAGAATAAAAGCGACAATGATCGCCACGACGACGCCGAGCACATACATCGAGAACAGGACCAGTCCCTGCAGGCCCAGCCAGCCGCCAAGCACTCTCTGGTCAGGAATGCAGGCAGCGGTCAGCAGTACGTAGACCGGCAGCCGCGCACTGCAACTCATCAGCGGAGCCACAAGGATGGTCGTCAGTCGGTCACGTGGATTCTTGATCACCCGCGCTGCCATGATGCCGGGGATCGCACAGGCAAAAGAGGAGAGCAGCGGGATAAAAGACCTGCCACTGAGTCCCACACCGGCCATCAATCGATCCATCAGGTAGGCAGCCCGCGCCATGTAACCACACCCCTCGAGCCAGCCGATAAAGAAAAACAGGATGATGATCTGTGGCAGGAATATCACCACCGACCCGACACCGGCAATCACCCCATCCACCACCAGGGAGTGCAGAGCACCGGGTGGAATCCAGTTGCCAACAGTACTTCCCAGCCAGGCAAAACTGCCATCAATCACGTCCATCATGGGGAGTGCCCAGCTAAAAACCGCCTGGAAAAGAAGTCCCATCACGACAATGAAAATCAGCGTGCCGCTGATCCGGTGAGTTAACAGGCGATCCAGCCTTCCCTGGCCGGTTTCCCCTACCGCTTCCTGCCTGGACACCAGCCGGTCAACCACCTGCTTGATCCATCCGTAACGAACGACCGGCTCAAGTCCGTGGACCGGGTTTTCCGTTTTCACCCTCTGGCGGGCATCCTCGACGGCCCGCCGGGCATCCTCATCCATCTCCACTGCTGCCACTTCCGCGATCGAGCCTGTGGCATCGAGCAACAGTCGCCTGGCAAGGAATGGATCCTGCAGCGGTGCCGGCAGTTTCTCGCCACTGGCCAGTTGCTCGACCTGGTGCTCAAGAAGATCGGGAAAGGCAACCACCCCAACAGCAGCTGGTTGTTCGGCAACGAGCACCTCCTTGAGAGGAGCAATTCCTTTTTTCCTGTTTGGCTGTGTGGCAACCACCGGCACCCCAAGTGCCTCGGAAAGCCCGGCGATGTCTATTTCCAGGCCCCGCTGCTCGGCAATATCGACCATCGTCAGGGCAACAATCACCGGCAACCCCATCTCCAGCACCTGGGTCACCAGGTAGAGATTCCGAGCCAGGTTACTTGCATCCACGACACAGAGGATCCTGTCAGGCCTGGTCGTCCCTGGCTGGCTGCCAAGCAACACGCTGACCGCAACCTGCTCATCCGGCGAGTTGGCAACAAGGCTGTAGGTGCCGGGAACATCGATCAGCGTTAGCGAGGTCTCCTCAAGCTGAACCTGGCCAACCTTCTTTTCCACGGTCACGCCCGGGTAGTTGCCAACCTGCTGGTGCAGGCCAGCCAGCGCGTTAAAGAGGGATGATTTCCCCGTGTTGGGATTACCAACCAGGGCAATGGTGAGCTCGTTCATGGGCAGGCAGGGAAAAAGTCAGTCGTCAAAGAGGATAACCCGTTCTGATTCCCGGCGGCGGAGGCTGAGCCGGAAACCAAGAAGTTCAAATTCCAGCGGATCCCCCAGGGGAGCGGAACCAACACGGCGGATATCGATGCCCGGAACCAGTCCCATTTCCATTAACTGGATGGCGATACTGTCCTCGCCCAGGACTTCCTTGATGCGGCCGGTTTCTCCACGGGCAAGTCGAGTGAGCATTTTCCAGTTTCTTCGCAGACAGGTGATCATGGAATGAGCTATGAGAATTTTCCTCGCTTTCGAGTGGCTCGTCTACCCTGCTTGAAAACGGAAACACCACCCCCCCTGTTCCGGCTATACTTGCAATTCTGCTCCACAACCTTCCTCTCCACCCACATCCCAGCTGGCATGGCCCGGATCACAAAGACAACCCTGTTCGCGGTCACCTGTTTTTCCCTGCTCGCCGGATGCCAGCCCGGCACCCCGGAAGAGAAGGTGTCAAAAGTGGACACCACTCGCTCAACTCAGCCCCAGAAGGTAATTGTCGTGGGGGCAGGTATTTCCGGGCTGACCACTGCCCTGGAACTGGGCCGGGGAGGAGTGGAGGTCACCATCGTTGACATGTCCTCGGTTTACGGGGGACATGCCGTGATGTCCCAGGGGGGAATCTCGATCATTGACTCTCCACTTCAGCGGGAACTGGGGCTGGAGGATTCAGCAGACCTGGCGTACGAGGATTTCATCAAGTGGGGGGAGGAAGCCAACGAGCCCTGGGTCCGTGCTTATGTTGACCGCTCGCTTCCAGATATCCATGACTGGCTCTCGGAACTGGGTGTCACGTTTGAGAGTGTGGAAACAGCCCCGGGAAATTCCGTCGACCGTTTTCACCAGCCTGCTGGCCGCGGTATCGGCCTGGTCACTCCGATCTACCATGCCTGCCTGGCACGCGCGAACATCCAGTTTGCCTGGGGTTCGCAGGTAACCCGGTTGCTGGTCGAGGACGAGCGGGTGGTCGGCGTGGAAGCACTCCAGTTACGAACGGGAAAGCAGGTCGAGTTAAAGGCACAGCACGTTGTACTGGCAACGGGGGGGTTCCAGAGCAACCTGGACATGGTGCGCGAGTTCTGGCCAGAGGAGTTTGCCTTCCCCAAGAGAATCCTGGCTGGATCCGGTCGCAACTCGGTTGGCCATGGTCATCGACTGGCTACCCAGGTTGGCGGGGAACTGGTGAACATGGACTTCCAGTGGAATTACTTTACCGGGATCCCCGACCCTCGCTCACCCGGGAGTAACCGGGGACTCAGTGCAGCCAACATGTGGGGGATTATCGTCAACCCGCAAGGGAAACGGTTTGCCAACCTGCACAACTGGGCCAGGGAAGTGATGCCCCGCCTGCTGCGGCAAGAAAGAGCCACGCTCTGGTTCCTATTCGATGAAGCGACAAGAAAGGAGTTCGTGGTCTCGGGATCGGAGTGGTCTGACTTCGAGAAAGTCGACCGGGTGATACTTCAGAACAAGGAGCTGGTCAAGAAAGCTGACACGCTCGAACAACTCGCCACGCTCAGCGGCCTGCCAGCGGACCAACTGGTAGCAACCGTAGCGAGGTACAACCGGCTGGTCGAAGCGGGTCTGGACGAAGACTTCGATCGCTTCGGCCCCGATCGCAGCGACTACAACAACCGTGCATCCCCTGCCCTGGCCACGGCCCCCTATTACGCCATGCAGGCCTATCCGCTGACCCGCAAGAGCATGGGAGGCGTCTCGATCGACCTGGCCTGCCGGGTGCTGGACAAGAAGAAAGATCCCATCCCGGGACTTTTTGCCGTCGGTGAGCTCACCGGGCTGGCTGGCATTAATGGCAAGGCAGCGTTGGAAGGTACATTCCTCGGTCCCTGCGTACTGACTGGCCGGGTTGCCGCCCAGGCGATCCTGGCGCAAGGTCCACGGCAGATTGGCCCTCCACCACGAACCCTGGAAGCCTCTCGCGCGCAAACCGCGGGCCTGGATTCCGACAGCTGCCGGGAATGCCACCCTCTCGATACACTGCTCGAGAGTTCACGCGAGGGCTACTGGCACTTCGAACACTCCCACCAGATCGTGGTCGAGCGAGAAATGGGCTGCCTTGAATGTCACCAGGAACTGGCTCCCTACCGGGAATCAGAACACCAGGTGAATCCACGGATGTTGACCCGTTCCTGTGTTTTCTGCCACGTTGCCCAGGAAATCAAGAAACCGTGATCTTCCCTTGTCCACCGTTATTGGACGAGGAAGTGAGAGGCCAGAGCGGGGGAAAAGACGAGAAATCTGCGCACGCCGTGTTCAGGAAGATTATCATCAATGGCACCAACGTGGTCGCCTTTCGGCCAGATTGCCAGCCTCACTCTCCCGGGAAACCCGTCATGCGCCAGAAGATCCAGTTCACCATCCTCTCCCTGTGCCTGCTGACCGTCATCTTTTCCGAGGGCCGATCCGAGGACTGGCCGATGTGGCGTCACGATGCGGGCCGGAGTGCCTCCAGCAGTGATCAACTTGACTCTGACCTCACACTGCGTTGGACCCGCCAGCTGGCCGCGCCGCAATTGGCCTGGCCGGAGGATCCTCGTATTCACTTTGATGCCACGCTGGAACCGGTCTCCACGGGCAACCTGGTCTTTATCGCCTCGCCAACCACCGATTCCGTGATCGCACTGGATGCAAACACTGGCGTGGTGCGATGGAAGGTGTTTGCCGACGGCCCGGTTCGTTTTGCCCCGGTTGTGGCGCACCAGCAGGTCTATTTTGGCGCGGACGATGGTTTCATTTACTGCGTTGAAGCCGAGAGCGGCACGCTGCTCTGGCGCAAGGCGGCACGCCCAGCCCCGCGCAAGGTAATCGGCAGCGAGCGGATCATCTCGGTCTGGCCCATTCGTGGTGGACCGGTCCTCTATAACGACCAGATTTACTTCACCGCCGGTGTCTGGCCGTTCGAGGGAGTTTTGCTCTACCAGTTCCCGGTCACAGCGAATCAGCAGAAGGCTCCCGGCTTCCAGTCCCGCACGCTCAACTCGCTCACCCCGCAGGGTTACGCGGTCGCGGCCGGTGGTCGTGTCTATCTCCCCTGTGGCCGAGGCATCAGCGCCTGCCTGGATCTTGAAAGCGACCAGATGCTGCCGCTCAGCTATGGCGGCAAGACCGACTACCATGTGACCGCTCTTGGCGATTTCATCTTTCATGGCAACCAGGTCTACAACGTTCCAGAAAAACGTGTTCTGAAAAGCGATGTTCACCGCCCGGTGAACGGCCCGGACGGAGTGGTCGGCACCCGGGGGGATGAGATTGTCGGATTGAACGCCAAGAACCCGACCTTCGTGGAAGTGGTCGATCGCAAGGGGAACAAGCAGAAAGTCCAGATCCTGCCGGTTGCCTGGAAGATGACACGTGGCCAGCTAGCCGAGGCGGTTTCGGAAACGTCAGCAGACTGGAAAATTCACCTGCAGGCCGGCACCCGGTATTACGGCCACATTGGCAAGCAGATTTTCGCCCTGCAGCCGGCTGGCGATACCCAGTCGGCCAAGGTCATCTGGCATGCCACAATTGATTCCCCGGCACGCAGCATGATCGCTGCCAATGGCCGCTTGATTGTCGTCTCAGCGTCCAGCAGGCTTTACTCTTTCCTGCCCCGCAGCGCCGGAGTGACCAACATTGGACTGGAGACAACAGCCCTCAAAGCTCCTCCGGCGGATGGTCCCTGGGCAGCACTGGCCAGGCAGGTGGTGGCAGAAACAAGTGACCTTGAGGCGTATTGCCTGGTTGCCGGAATCGGCAGCGGTGAACTGGTAGACCAGCTGCTCGCGCATACCCAGCTGCGGCTGCTGGTGATGGACTCAAGTGCCGAGAAGGTTACTGCACTGCGCGAGCGCTGTGAAAAAGCAGGGCTCTATGGAACACGCCTGGCCGCACAGGTCGGTGAACCCGGTACCGCCCAGCTGCCTGTCTACTTTGCTGGCGTGATCGTTGCCGGGGAGCCCTACCGCGGGGACCTGGGTGCGCTCTACCGATCATTAAGGCCCTACGGAGGAAATGCCTACCTGCCCACCGAAGAGAATGTTCACGAGCGAATCGAGCAGATCGTGAAAGCGGGTGGGCTGCCAGAAGCCAAGCTGAAGTGGGAATCCGGGATCACCCGGATCACCCGCGCCGGGGCACTGGCCGGGTCCTCCAACTGGACTCACGAGTATGGGGATGCCGCCAACTCCCTGACCTCCAGTGACGAGCTCGTCAAGGCACCCCTCGGGGTACTCTGGTTTGGTGGTCCAGCCGCGGCTGGCGAGCTGTTTTACAACCGGCACTACTGGGCACCGAGCATGGCGGTCATTGACGGACGCATGTTCATCGAGGGTCCCCAGGTGTTTGCCGCCATTGATGTCTACACCGGACGCGTCCTCTGGAAGATCAAGCTACCGGAGGGGACCAGTCCTGGCCGACGGGGCAACTTCTTTGAGCAAGTACGCGTTGGATTTCACTACGTGGTTGCCAGCGACTACATTTACTTGTCCGATGGGAATTCCTGCAAGCTGCTTGATCC
>JAPYUD010000085.1:0-10180 GCA_029936215.1 Pirellulaceae bacterium
GGATGAATCCGGAAACCAGATCGCGGTCTTTGGCAGGGTCGGGGCGGGGCCGCTGAGCCGGGAGGATCAACAGAGGATGTACTTCAGGAATGGCCAGGTCTGGAAAGTCAACGACAACCCCTTTGATAGCGGGACCTATCGTTTTTCCACGGAGCTTCTTCGTCAAGCCGTCCGCCCGCGAACAACCGGGACGCTACAGCGTTAGTTCTTGACCTCGAAGATCGCCTCCACCTCCACCGCGGGACCGGTCGGCAGCGAGGCGAAACCCAGGGCACTGCGGGCATGGTAGCCATCCCCCTCCTTGCCGAAGATCTCGTGCAGCAGGTCGGAAGTGCCGTTAATGACCAGGTGGTGGTCGGTAAATTCGAGGGTGGAATTCACGCAGCCAAGTACCTTGATGACTCGAAGTCCGTCCAGGGTACCGTGCTCCGCATGGACCGAGGCCAGGATTTTCTCTGCACACTCGCGTGCTGCAGCGTATCCCTGTTCCACCTCGAGGTCATCGCCGAGTTTCCCCTTGATGTCGCTCGTGTGGCCTGATGTGATAAGCAGGTTGCCGGTGCGGATACAGAGATTCAGGTAGCCTGGCTCCTGGTTGGGAAATTCAATACCGAGTTCGATTGCTTTTGCTTCGGCGCTCATGCTTGTTTGCTCCGTCGGATGAGATTGTTGACAATGACGGCTCACCAGGGACCGCCTGGCGGATCCCATTGTAGTGTTCCGCCGTTGGCCACTCGAGTAGGGGATCCGGGTATGCAGATGATGAATCGCCGACATTTTGCCGGTGCCGCAGCGGCGGCATTGCTGCTGGCAGGGACCGATCGCTGGTCAGAAGCCCAGCGGCGGCGGTATTCCAGGGGACAGGATCGCCTGCGGATTACCCGGATCGAGTCGCACCAGGTTTACCTTCCCTACCACGACTTTAATGCGACCACGCTTTTTCGCTACCACGGTGGTGGAATCCAGGCCCGCACGATTCATGTTGTCAGCACGAACCTGGGGCTTGTCGGTTACGGGGAAAACTGGGGGAAGCTCAATTTGACCGGGGCGAAAGTAAAAAAGTACATCGGGACCAGCCCCTTTGACTGGATCAACGATACCGCCAACCTGGAAGTCAACATGGCGATGTATGACCTGATGGGGAAGTACCTGGAGGTGCCGGCCTGGAAAATGATTGGCCCGCGTGTCCGAAAGCGGGTCCCGGTCGCTGCCTGGACGGTCTCGCAGGTTCCCGAGGCACTGGCCAGGGAGGTCGAGCAGGCCCACAGCCTTGGTTACCGCTGGCTGAAGTACCACTGTGACGAGGTGCAGAACGTGGAGGACCAGGTAGCGGCGATGGAAGCCGTTGCGAACCCTGACTTTCGTCTTCACCTGGACCTGAATATGAATGCTCGCCTCGAGGATGTCCTGCCGCTGTTGAAGCGACTCGACAAGCGTGGAATCGTGGGGCGCCTGGAAGATCCCGTGGCAGCAGCGGAACCGGACAACTGGAATCGCCTTCGCGAGGAACTGGAGACGCCCGTGGTGGCCCACCACGCGCCAAGAAAATTCCTGGTTCGAGGTCTCTGTGATGGTTACATGGCCGGTCACTCGCCGATCGGCCATGCGGTACAGACAGCAGCGATTGCAGAAAGCGTGGGATTACCGATCATGCTGCAACAGTGTGGTGGCCAGATCAACCAGGCTTTCCTGGCTCACGAGGCAGCAGTTTTCCCGGCCGCCTCGATGGACCATGTGAACCTGGCGAGGCTCTGGCGTGATGATATTACCACCACCATCGCGCCGATCGAGAAGGGTTCGATTGCGGTCCCCGAGGGCCCTGGGCTGGGAGTGGAGGTCGACATGGAGAAGCTGCGGCATTATGCCGAGGTTCCGGCCCCGGCCTATGAACCGTTCCTGGTTCGTATTCGCTACAGGCAGGGGCCGACGATTTACTGTCGCCATGACCCCCACCAGCCAGGGTGCACCGATAACCTGCGTTTTCTCTCCAGATTGCTTGGTGAGAAGTTCCCGGGTCCGCCGGCTCGTTACGACAATGCGGTACGTACCGACCTGCTCGATGAGAGGGATGGGGCAGAGTTTGATCGAAACTGGAAAGCAACCGAGAAGGTTCGCTATGTCGTCCAGTGATGGATCATTTGAGACGGTGAAAACTGAGTGTTTCGCCGTCTGGATCGGTGATGGTGACATGGTCCTGGTCGGCAAATTCCATGGATCCTGCCTCACCATCAATGGTTAATGTGATCGGGCTGGTGCTCTCATCCACCGCGTAATCGAGGGTCGGGGACGGCATGCCATCCTGCGTCATCATGACCGTGCCGTCGCTGCGAAATTCGATCGTGGAACCGGGACTGTCATCTGCCTCCCAGGTTCCCAGGATACTGGGCTTTCCAGAGATCGCGTCGCAGCCCGCCAGCATCAGCACGGTTGTCAGCAGGAACAGGAGCGTAACAGGTTGTGCTTTCATGCCGGACCTCTGAGTCAGGGGGCGAATGTAAAGATCACGCAGACGGGCGTGGGGCATTGGATTCCGTGTCCCGTCGGATCGAGTTCGCCCGTCTGCTGGTTGATGCGGAAAATATGGATGTCATTGGTGGACTGGTTGGCCACCAGTAGGAAATTGCCGGTAGGGTCGATGCCGAAGCTGCGGGGTGTCTTGCCACCGGTCGCCTCATTTTCCACGTAAGTCAACTCCCCTGTCTGCTGGTTGACCGAGTAGACCACGATCGTGTCGTGTCCACGATTGGAACCGTAAACAAAACGCCCTGATGGATGGCAGTAGATCTCCGCGGTGGACATCCCCATTCCTTTTTCCTCGCCTGGAGGCAGGGTGGAGAGGGTCTGGAATGAAGCCAGCGAGCCAGTGACCGGACGGAAATGGTAGGCATTGACTGTCAGGTCGATCTCGTTGATGCCATAGCCGAAACGACCGCTTGGATGGAGGGCAAAGTGCCGTGGTCCGGCCGCCCCGGCTGTCTTGGCCGATCCGGCAGGAACCAGCTTTCCGCGGCGGGGGGAAAAACGATAGACCAGCACCTTGTCCAGTCCCAGGTCGGAACAGAAAGCAAACCGGTTCGAGTAATCCATGTCAATCGAGTGAGCATGGGGAGCACTCTGGCGAGGGGTCACGCTGGAACCCTCGTGCTGGATGAAAGAACTGGTCTCCCCGAGAGTCCCGTCACGCTTGATTCGCAATGACGCGACACTCCCGCCGGTGTAATTGGCGACCAGCACATTCTGGCCGGTCTGGTCCACTACGAGGTGACAGGGCGCCGCGCCCCCGGACGGTTTCTGGTTGAGCAGTGTCAGGCTACCGGTCTTTGCATCGACAGCAAAGGCACTCACGCCGCCACCATCCTGGCCCTGGAACGTGGATGTTTCGTTGACCGCATAAAGGAAGCGGTGGGTCGGGTGCATCGCCAGGAAGGAGGGGTTCTCCACCTTGGTGACCTCCCCGTGGGGGACAAGTTCCCCGGCACTCAGATCCAGAATGAAGGAGTAGATCCCTTCACTCTCACCGTCGGTATAAGTGCCAACATGGACCAGCAATCGCGGAGATCCCTGGGCGTGAAGAAGCGAGGGCATGGCAATTGCAAGCAGGAGAAACAAGGAACCAGTAAGCCAGCGATTCGTCATTGATTTGTCCCCTTGTGAATAAAGCCGCTGCGCCATGCGCCAGATCGCGTTATTGTGCGGCATGACCCGGGAAACAGCAAGCCAGTCGCCCTAAACCACCAGCACCGTTTCCTCGATGGCGACCAGGGACTCCTGTTCATTATGTCCCTTGCATTCACAAGAGATCGTGTATTCCACGTCTCCAAAATCTGCCTCGATACTTGCCGGAAGGTCGTGAGGCAGATGAAATTTCCCGGTCAGCATGAGCCAGGGTCCTTCCTCGACCGCCACGCCGGCAGGAATGGACAGTTGCTGCTGAAATAAGACCTCGGAGGTTTCCTCCGTCCCTGGCCCAGCAGCATTTTCACGGCAGATGACCCGGGCTTCGATCGAGCTGAACGAATCGGCCAGGCTGCGGCGGACCATTGCGACGAACTGGAGTTCATCTCCCGGGGCGAGGGGGCGGGGGGCGATGTAAAGCTGCAGGTCATCACCACGCATCGAATCGAGCATTAGGGGAAGCATGTAGCAGCCAAAACCGAAAGCTGCCAGGCCCGAGAAAACAACCGAGAGGGTATCCGAATGACCCTCGAAAAAGGGGAAAGTGAAAATGCCGGTTGAATCGAGGATGGCCAGGACCACGGCCAGTCCGCCGGAGACCAGTGGGATGACACCGAAAAGTGTAAGAAACAGGAAAGATGAACCGTGGGCCAGGAACGTCTCGGTGAAACCAGCTTGAGGATCGTGGGCATCCTCGAGCAATTGTTGTGTGTCATCTGGCGGGGGGATCTCTCGCTCGAGAAGAGTATGAGGGCCGCGGGTAATATCGAGCGGATGAATGGCGGTTGCATGGACCTGGTCCTCGCCCTCCACCTGGACCATGGCATGGGCATGAAGTAACCAGCCATGCTGAAAGTACGTTCCCTGGTAACCTGCCGCAGATGGTGCCGTGAGCTGGAAGGGATAGTTGTACTGGGTACCCGCCTTCCAGGGACCATCAAAGAGTGCAATGGGATCAATTCCCGAGGTCCATGCTTTCCGGTCACGTGGATCAATGATCAGCGTCTGTTGAAAATCCTGTTCCAGCACCACCTCGCCCTGCCCATCAAGGAGGCAGGAACTATTTTGCAGGGCAATCGCCAACTGGTGGCAGTGCAAAGATTCGTGCGCCGTGACGAGGAGATTGCCATCAATCGGCGAGCCCGCCTGATGCGGGTGCCGGTTGACGGTCAGTTCGATTTCCAGTGGAGATTTCATGGCAGAGGCAAAGGAGAAACGCCCGGGCCAACGCCTGGCCCGGGCGGTGGTTCAGAAGAGTGATCGCATGGGAGTCATCAAGTGAGATGGGCTCCCCGGGTGTTCACGTATACGGCATAAAGCGACTGGCTGCCTGTCATAAACAGGCGGTTACGCTTGGTGCCACCAAAACAGACATTCGAGCAGATCTCTGGTAACAGGATCTGGCCGATACGGTCACCATTTTCCGGTTCGAAAATGTGGACTCCGTCATATCCCTTACCGACCCAGCCAGCGCTTGCCCAGATGTTTCCGTCAATGTCCGCCCGGATACCGTCTGCAAACCCTGCCTTGATCTCCTTCTTGCCCTTGTCGTCTTCCATTTCCAGGTCCATCGAGGCAAAGACGTCGCCGCCGGTAAGTCGCGATTCCTCCTCGACATTCCAGACCTTGATGACCTCCTTGGCCTCGTCGTAGTGGCTTGCTCCCGTGTCGGCCACGTAGAGCTTCTTGTAGTCGGGTGAAAAGCAGAGGCCATTGGGCTTGAAAATCTCATCACTCATTTTCAGCAGCTTGCCCGACTTCATGTCGATGCGGTAGATTGCCTCCTTCTGGTACGGCTGTGGCCAAAGGGGGGTATCTTTCGTTTCTGCCAGGCGGCCCTCGTAGTCCATCAGGGCCCCGTAACCAGGGTCCGTGAACCAGATGTCCCCGTTGGGATGGACCACTGCGTCATTCGGAGCGTTGAGTGATTTCCCGTCATACTTGTCCGCCAGAATCGTCTTGGTGCCGTTGTACTCGTAACGGACAACGCGGCGGGTGAGATGCTTGCAGGAGATCTGGCGACCGTGCCAGTCAAAGGTGTTCCCGTTGCTGTTCTCGGCAGGACTGCGAAACACACTTACTGCGCCGTTTTCATCCAGCCAGCGGAGCTGGACGTTGTTGGGAATGTCGCTCCAGAGCAGGTATCGACCGACGCCGTTCCAGGCGGGTCCCTCGGCCCAGATCATGCGTTTGCTGTGGTAAAGCCGCATGATGGCAGAATTGCCCTGCTTGTAGTTCTTGAATCTGTCGTCAAGCACGACGATATCCGGATCCGGGTAGCGGACCGGTTGCTGGTTGTCACCGTAATCCCGGGCGGGAGCTTTCCCGGCGAGTGCCGAGACGCCTGCCGTTACTGCTGCCGCAGCAATAAAGGAACGTCGGTTTACGGTGGGTGTGGTGGATGGTTGGTTCTGTTTTTTCATGGTTTTACTACTGGAAGAAAGGGAAGGGACAAAAGAGCCCGTTGGACCGGGCCATATCACGCTACAAGGATAAACCACGAACCAACGGAATTCTAGAATACAGCACTGCCTGGCACCGATCGGGTACGTATACTGTCGGGAGTTTCAGTGTCCTGTATGGAGTCCTGGCATGATGTGGAGGATGAATTGATGACAGAGTCGAGCGTGGCGACGGTGAAACCAGTATCGATTGATGAAGCACGCGGGAAGGTCGCGGAGATCTATACCGATATCATGCAGACCAAGGGAATCGATTTTGTCCCCAACATCTGGCGCGTGCTGGCAACCAACCCGGTGCTCCTCGAGAATGTATGGCGGAACCTGAAAACATGGATGCATCCGGACGAGGCGGGACGCGAGTCACGCCTGGACGCCAGCACACGGGAAATCATTGCCCTGGCAGTCTCGGCCAGCAACGGTTGCAGCTACTGCATCAACTCTCATACCGTGGCACTCAAGAAGCTCGGCGTGGATGATGAGCAGCTCGGAGAGGTGATGGCGATTGCCGGCCTGTTTAACATGACCAATGCCCTGGCGGACGGTTACCAGGTGGAACCGGACGTCCGCCCATCGGTGGATTAACTGGCACCCATCTGCCGTGGACAGGCACAGTCAAATCTGCTAATTACGCGTCGCTTGAATGCTGTTCCATCAAGGGAGCGATCCAGATGCGCCTATTCGCCAGATCCATCGGAATCTTTGTGCTCGTCAGCTGGTATCTTTGCACACCCCTTGTGGGCCAGCATGACGCGCTCGATGAACAGGTAGAGCGGCTGCAGGATATGCAACAGGGACTCGAGAACGTGGAAGGTATCCTCGGCCGGGCAGCCGGTGGTCAACAGCAGCCTGCAGGCCTGGTTGATAGCCTGAAGGCAGGGAACATGAAAGATGCCAGTAGCATCCTGGTGGCACTCGTTCTGAGCGTTTTGATCAAGGTCGGCCAGTTTGTCAGCGTCTTCTTTTGTTTCTGGCTACTGGCGTTGATCGTGCGGAAGATGATCATCCGGGCGGGCAGGCTCAACGCGGTTGACGGGGAACTGGCTGCCTTCATGGGGCGGGTAGCAAAAACAGCGCTGTTGATCGTGGGAGCGATCTCTGGGGTGGCAACGATGGGAGTGGATGTTACCGCCCTGATTGCCGGCCTCGGGCTGACCGGATTCGCACTCGGGTTTGCCCTCAAGGACGTCGTCTCGAATGTTGTTGCCGGGGTTCTGATCCTGATCTACCGGCCCGTGCAAACCGGGGAACATGTCAAGGTGAAATCCTTCGAGGGGCTGATACTCTCGACCGATCTGCGTTACACGGTGCTGCAGACCGGTGGACAGGTGATCTACGTCCCAAATTCGATCATGTTTACCGACGCGATCACCGTGGACCGGGCATCGTCGGAACCAATTCCCGAGCCACCGCCACCGCCACCGCCGGTGATCAGTTGAGCGTGAAAGTGGCGGCCTAGCCGCCCAGGACGGTGCTTACCAGGTCGTGCGAGACAAGCGGCCGGGTGGTGAAGAAGAGTTCGCCCGCTCCGAGTCCTGCCTCGGCGCCAGTGGCACGGGCAACCGACTCCACGCGGCCAAAAACGTACTCCTTCGCCTCGGGAAACTGGGTCTGGTAGCAGCGAATCGACTTGAGCTTCCTTTCCAGCGTGTCGGTGATGTCCATCGTGAAGCGGCCCAGGGGACTGTTAATTGCCAGTGGCTCAAAAGCGAGTCGATAGTACAGCTGGGCCGAGATCACGTGTTCCGGCAGCGATTCAAAATGTTCCGGCCACTTGCAGAGTCGGGAGTAAAAGACCGCCGCGTCGGTGATCAACATCGCCTGGTAGTGATCCGGAGAGGCCATCGGGGTGCGGTCGCCGAATCCAATCACGATCCTTGGACGGTACTTGCGAAACTCGATTGCCAGGGCGACTCGGGCCTCAAAGCAATCAAACAGCCGGCGATTGGGAAGGTCAAGCGTGACCCTCTGGACTCCCAGGATCTCTGCCGCCTGCCTGGCTTCCTCCAGCCTCGCCTCGGGGCCGGGACTGCCGGGGGTGGGTTCCCCGTCGGTAAGATCGATGATGCCAACCTGGTAACCCCGGTCAGCGAGCGATGCCAGCGTACCACCACAGGCAATCTCCACGTCATCCGGGTGAGCGCCCACGGCAATCACGTCCAGTTGCGGGTGTTCACTCTCCATCATGTTTCTCCAGGAAACACCTGGTTTACCGTGGAACTTTCCTGCTCATTGGCGAGAGGAGAGTTGTGCCCGGTCCTTATCGTCTCCCCAGGGGGGAGCTGGAAAGCAGGCGGTATCGGTAACTAGATGACCTTGGATTCCCCGGGGATCGGGCAGGGATAAGTTCCGTCATCATTCGGCTTGACCGGTGCCTCGCTGTCCATCGACTTGAGGCTGTCGAAATCAGCGAGTGCCAATTCTGAGCCAATGGCATCATCCCACTTGATCAGTTGGCCTGAGTAGGTTGCCATCCGACCGAAGATCGATGTCATCGTGCTCGTTGCACCGTACTCCGCCTCGTTCGGGATGTTGCCTGCACGCAAGTCACGGAACAGGTCGTGGTGTTCTTCCTGGTGACCACCGCGGGACCCGTTGGTTTTCCAGACCATTTCCCCGGAGGGATTGTAGATCTTGCCACCACTGATGTCCGCGTAACCCTTGGTCCCGTGTGCATGCTCCGAGACACTGTTGTAACACTTGCGGATGTGCCGGCACTGGCTGAAAAATTTGGTGCCGTTCTCGTAAGTGAACTCGACAAAGTGATGATCAAAGATCTGGCCGTGATCTTCACCATTACGGACCTCGCGTCCCCCCTGCCCCTGGGCTGTTACGGGGTGGCCATCCATCAGCCAGTTGATCACGTCGATATTGTGTATGTGCTGCTCGTCGATGTGGTCACCGCAGAGCCAGTTGAAGTAATACCAGTTGCGCATCTGGTATTCGAGTTCCGTCTGGTTTTCCTGCCGGGGACGGACCCACACGCCACCGCTGTTCCAGTAGGCACGTGTCAGGATGATATCACCGATCAGGTCCTCTTCCTTGATCTTCGTCATTGTCTCGCGGTAGGCGACCTCGTGACGTCGTTGCAGGCCGACCTGCACTGCCAGGCCCTTTTCCTTGGCGATCTTGTTCGCTTCCAGCACGCGTCGGATTCCGGGGGCATCTGTTCCGACCGGTTTCTCCATGAACACGTTCTTGCCAGCCTTGACCGCCGCCTCGAAATGCAAGGGGCGGAAGCCAGGCGGTGTTGCCAGGATAACCACATCAATCTCACTTGCCAGCACCTTTTCAAAGGCGTCGTAGCCGACGAACTGGGTGTCCTTGGTGACCTTGACCTTGTCCCCATGCTTTCCCTTGATGGAACGGAAGGAACCCTGCAGGCGGTCATCAAAGACATCCCCCATGGCAACCAGGTTTACGTCCCCTCCGGATGTATTCATGGCCTGGATCGTTGCGCCGGTACCTCGACCACCACAGCCGACCAGCCCGAGCTTGATCGTGTCGGTGCCATAGGGATGCGCGGCACGGGCGATATTTAAACTACCGCCGACGGCCGTTCCGGCCACGAGGATAGAAGATTCCTTGAGAAAACCACGGCGCGATGTTTGGGAAGCCTTGGGCTGCTGGCTCATTTGATTCGATCTCCTGAAACGTGAACTGCTTTTCATTTTCTCCGGGCAACAGGCCCGTTGACATGTGAACCCGGGGACGTGCTACACTTCCTCCCGGCAGGTTCACACTACAAGGATAACGGCTCTCAGGCATGTCTTCAATGAACCAGTTTCCAACAGGACGCCAAATTTTTCGCCTCAACTTCCTGGAGCGAGCAGGAAAGTTCGTTTTGTGGGGACTTTTCGCCTTCTTCAGCGTGCCAACCGTAACCAGCCTGGCCTTCGCGGACGCGGACAACCTGCAGCGATATGAAGCGACCCAAAGGCAACTCGGTACCGATGTCCAGATCATTCTTTATGCCGAGAATCGTGAACAGGCGGAAGCAGCACTGGAGGCCGCTTTTGCCAGGATCGAACAGCTTGAACATGTGC
>JAPYUD010000086.1:0-10134 GCA_029936215.1 Pirellulaceae bacterium
GCCGGTGTAGGCAACCGGCTGCTCGCTCTCCGGCAGGGACTGGCCGGTGCTCTCGGCAAAGTCCCAGTTCTCCTGGTTGGTCCAGCTGGAGATGCCGGCTGCGGTTGCCAGCACCAGGTCCAGGTCACCGTCATGCTCAAGGTCTACCGCCACGGCGTGCTGGACCGTGACGGCCGGATCCAGCAGTAGCTGGGAATCACGCTCGACAAGCTGACGCTGTTCCGGTTCCTCGCCCTGCTTGTTTTCCAGCAGCTGACAACCTCCCGGCCCGTAGACCACGAGATCCTCGTCCGAGATTTCGAAGCCAGCCGAGTTTCTTTTTTGGGTGTCACGGTCAAGATCTGCCACCAGCAAGTGTGCCATGTTGGGCCGGACCGGGCAGCTGGCGACCCGTTCCCACTGGGGGCCAGCGTAGACCTCGACCGCGCTCAGCCGCAGGACGACCAGGTCGAGTTGTTCGTCGAGGTTGAAGTCCATCAGCACAATATCAAGTGCGTCCGCGATACTGGGCAGTTGCTGAGTACTGTCAGGGGAAAGAGTGACCGGGATTCCCTCGGTAGCGTAGATGTCTCCGGGCCGAAGTCGCTTGTAGACCTCGCCGGAAAAATCGTGGATCACGTAATCCAGCACGTGGCGACCGAGCTGGTTCAAGTCGACCTGGTAGGCGAATTCCGGTCGCACGACGTTGAAGACCTGGATCATGCGTATCCGCACATCCTCCCAGGCCTGCTCATCACCCTCCTTGAGGCGTCCGGAGAAGTTATCCAGTTCCTGCTCCAGCTCGATTCGCTGCTGGGCAAGTTCCCCGGCAAGGGGACGCAGGACTCGCTTGGCCGTGGCAAGTGTTTCCAGGATCGCCTGGTCTTTCGATTCTGCCTGGGCACGTAACAGGTGCTCCACGAGAACGAGGTTGCTACTGTTCGCAGCAGAGGCCTGCTCAAGTGCCTGTTGTCGAATCCCGGGATCGTTACCATCCCGTACCAGCATGAAGAGCTCGGCCCAGGGAACGAAATCGCCGGGCATCTTCTGGCAGGCGTCCTTGTAATGGCCGATCGCCGCCTCGGTATCGCCACTGGCGATCGCCAGCTTGGCTGCGAGCACATGCGGGATACCACTTTCGGGCTCGCGTTGCCTGAGCGTGTCGATGGCTGCGCCGCATTGATCGGCGAGCCGGGTGAACTTTTCCGGTTCCAGTGCCTTCTCCACCTTCTCCAGCGAAAGCAGCCTGGTAACCGCCAGGTTGCGGGGACCTATCAGTTCATCAGGCAAGCGGCGAGCCAGTTTTTCAAAAGCGGCACCCGCTTCCTCGCCCTGGTGACCTACCTCGAGGTTGGGAATGTTCTCCAGTTGGCCAATGGAGAGGTTCTTGAGCTTGATGAGCTGCGCAACCTCGTCCGGTCCCGGCCCCATGCCGGGCCCGCCGAAAAAGAGAATCCAGGACGCGATAGCGAGGCCTGCAACCAGTACGGCAAGGGCCAGCCAGCGTTTTCGATTGGGGGAAGTCTTGTTCATTGAGCGGTTCGGCCTCATGCCGGGTGGCCCGGGAGAGTAATCTTGTTCCTGAAAAAGTAACAACTGGAGGAAAAGAATCCAACCGGTAAACAACAACAGCGGGGATAATTCACCGTGCCAGCCAGGTCTGTTAAGATCGGGATGCTACCAATTGGTCTTCGATCCCTGTTTCTACTGGAATGGCATTTCCTGGATTCCTGATGAAAAAACCTGTCTTTCTTGCCATCTTTCTGCTGCTCCTCTCCTCCACCATGGTGCTGGCCAGTCCCCCGGTGCCGGATCTCTCCTGGAGTGAACTCCCCTCGCTGCCTGATCCGCTTGGTGTCGCCGGGCCCTTTGCCGGGGTTCACAATGATGTACTGATCGTTGCCGGCGGTGCGAACTTTCCCCGGCCGGTCTGGGAAAACGAGAAGGCCTGGTATGCCGATATTCACGTGCTTACACGGCGGGGAAAACGATTTCGCTGGAAGCGAGGGGGTCAGCTTCCCCGGCCATGTGCCTACGGGGCCGCGGTTTCGACTCCCCAGGGTGTTGTCTGCATGGGAGGGAATGATGGCACAGAGACGTTTGCGGATGTTTCCCTGCTTGCCTGGGATGCAGATGCCCGTGAGCTTCAAATTCAACCCTACCCGGCGCTGCCAGACCGATGTGCTTTTGGACAGGCAGTGCTGGTCGATAACGTGATTTACCTTGCCGGTGGCCAGACGGGGCAGGGACTGGAAACTGCCATGACCAACTTTTGGTCACTCGACCTTTCAGAGAAAAATAACCCGTCCACTTTCACCTGGAAAGTCCTGGAGCCCTGGCCCGGCCCCTCCCGGTCACTGAATCTCACAGTCCACCAGGATAACGGTTTGCACGACTGTATTTACGTGATCAGTGGTCGCAGGCAGGAGGGAGAGCAGGTCGAGTTCCTGCGAGATTGCTGGGAATTCACACCTGCCACGGGGAGCTGGCGACAGCGCGCCGATGCACCGCGCAGCGTGATGGCCGGGATCGGGGTGGGGGATGACCAGGGGAATATCCTGGTCCTGGGGGGTGCGGATGGGTCGATGTTCTACCGGGTGGACGAGCTCAGGGACCGACACCCGGGATTTCCCCTCGAGGCACTCTGTTATCAGCCGTCCATCGACAGCTGGAAATCCGCTGGGAAAATGCCGGCCAACCATGTCACCACGGTTGCCGTACGCTGGGATGGACGGATAATCATTCCCAGCGGTGAGATTCGTCCGCGTGTTCGCTCCGCCAGGATCTGGAGCGTGCGGGCAGTGGAAAAAGAATGACCGGCAGGGTGTAACTCTCAGTACAAGGGACTCGACGAGTGATGAAAATAACCGGCAAGAGGAAGTTTTGGCTGACCTGCGTACTTGGCCTGGGAATGCTCGCCTGTTTCTGCGGCATGGGAGAGGCTGCTGAGAAACCAAACGTGATCGTGATCATGGCTGACGACCTCGGCTTTGGGGACGTGAGTTACAACGGCGCGAGTGGGGTCAAGACACCACATATTGACAGGCTGGCGGCCCGTGGATTGCAGTTTTCCCAGGGATACTGTTCTGCCTCGACCTGTACGCCGACGCGGTTTTCTTTCCTGACTGGCATGTATGCTTTCCGCCAGCCGGGAGCCGGAATCGCGCCGCCCAATGCCACCGCGCTGATCCAGCCAGGCACCGAGACGATTGCCTCGCTGATGAAAAAGTCAGGTTACGCAACGGCCGTGGTGGGTAAGTGGCACCTGGGGCTGGGAGCCAAGCCGGCGCCGGACTGGAACGGGCAACTGAAACCGGGCCCCCTGGAGATCGGCTTTGATTACTGCTTCCTCTTGCCCACGACCAACGACCGCGTGCCGAGTGTCTACGTGGAGAACCACCGGGTCCGCGACCTGGATCCGGCAGATCCGCTCTGGGTGGGCAGACAGAAACCGGATCCCGATCATCCCACCGGGAAGGATCCAGCGGTGCGTGCCGGCTTGAAAATGGACTGGAGCCATGGCCATAACCAGACGGTGCACAACGGCATCGGCCGGATTGGGTTTTTTACCGGAGGCCAGGCTGCCCGCTGGCGGGATGAAGATCTTGCCGATGAATGGGTCAAGCAGTCGGTGGCCTGGATCGAGGATCACCGGAAGGAGCCATTTTTCCTTTTCTTCTCCTCCCATGACATCCATGTACCGCGGATGCCCCATGAACGGTTTCATGGCAAGAGCTCGCTCGGCTTCCGGGGCGATGCGATCGTGCAGCTGGACTGGTGTGTCGGTGAACTGGTCAAGACGCTCAAGCGACTTCGCCTTACTGAAAACACGTTGATCGTTTTCTGTAGTGATAATGGCCCGGTACTGGATGATGGTTACAAGGACGGGGCAAAAGAGAAGCTCGGCGCCCATGCGCCGGCAGGGATTTACCGGGGTGGGAAATACAGTATCTACGAGGGAGGTACGCGGACTCCTTTCATTACCTGCTGGCCCGGCACGATCAAGCCTGGGGTCTCGGACCAGGTTGTTTGTACCGTGGACCTGCCCGCCAGCATGGCGGCCCTGGCTGGTCAGAAACTGGAAGGGGATGCCTGTCCGGACAGCTTCAATCTGCTGCCGGCACTACTGGGGAAACCGGATGCCGAGGGTCGAGATCACCTGGTCCAGCAGCCGAACAAGGGCCCAACGCTGGCACTCCGGATCGGTGACTGGAAGGTGCTCTCCTATGCCAACGCCAAGCCGATCAAGTCGTTGACATACGAGAAGAAGGAAGGCAAGTACGAGCTCTACAACCTGGCCGATGATCCAGGGGAGAAGAAGAACCTGGTGGCCCAGGAGCCAGAGCGGCTGAAAGAGATGCTCGCCCGGCTTGAAGCGATCAAGCAGGCCGGACGCAGTCGGCCCTAGTGGACGATGCCGCAGTCGGGTAATGCCCGCTGGAGTTTCTTGACACCCGCGTCGGTTGCCCGGGCACGAAGCAGGAAGAGGGATTCCAGCTGCTTGAGTTTTTCCAGGTGCACCAGGCCCTTGTCCGAGACCCGCGTTCCCGAGAGCCCCAGCACCTTGAGCTTCTCGAGTCCTGCCAGGTGCAGTAGCCCATCGTCGGCTGTTTGCGTGTCTGAAAGGAATAGTCGCTCCAGGTTGACCAGCCCTTTCAGGTGAACCAGGCCTTGATCGGTGACCTTTGTCTGGTGCAGGCTTATTTCCCTGACCGTGGTCAGCCCGGCAAGGTGGACAAGGCCGTCATTGCCGGTGGCGGTTTCCTGCAGGTTGACCTCGATCGGCTGGCCATCGTCATCCAGGAGGATGCGGGCTCCGAGTTTCTTCAGCGCCGCGATCGCCTTTGCCTGGTCCTGCTCCAGCCGCTGCCGGGCAGGCGCCTGGGCCAGGCTGCCACTGGCGATGGCAAGCACGAGGAGCAGTAATGGAAATCGAGTTGCTCGCATGAAGGCTAATCCGATTTTGTCCGGAAGGGAGAGGCGGGCAGGCCGGCCCTGTTAACCAGGTTCGGCTCGGCCAGCTCATTCCAGCCAAATCGCACCGCCACCGGTTCCTTCACCTGGTCACTTTTCACGATCAGGTGGTCGCCATAGACAATGGTCACCGTGGCCGGATGCCATTTGCCATCCTTGCCGGAAATCTCGAAGTGCGTGAGCGGCTTGTCCTCACCATCACTCGCCTTCAGACCCCCGGTGGTCTCCTTCTGGAACCAGACCGTGATGCTGTCCTTCCCTTCCTTTTGATCGGCCTTGAGAAACAGCGGACCGGAGTAGGGACCCACGTCACAGCCGTAGTCCTTCGTCAGGGACCAGAGGGCAAGGCGACGGCCCACCTCCTGCTTGTTGCGAGGGTGGATATCCTTGACGTTGCCGATGTCGACCGTGACCGCCATGCCGGTGTTCTTTATCGACAGCGTCTTGAGCTGGGCTTCCCAGATACCGGGTAACGCCTCGGGACGGTTGTAGCGGTAGGGAGCAAGCTGGACAAAGTGGAAGGGCATCTCGGGATTGTCGAAAACCTTTCGCCAGCCCAGGATGAGAGCCTTCATTTTCTCGTGGTAAAGCATCCCCTCCCCATTGTTGGACTCTCCCTGGTACCAGAGGGCACCCTTGAAACGGTACTTGAGGATGGGGTGGACCATGGCGTTATAGATCGCCAGGGGCGTCTGGTGCTGAACCTGCCCGTTGGCGTTCTTGCCAGGGAAGTTGGCCAGGTTGTCGCTGATGTCTTTGAGCGCGGGGACCGACTGGAAACCGACCGGGGGAGTCCAGGGTTCGATCCGTGTGCCACCCCAGTTACAGCCGATCAGGCCGATCGGAACCTCAAGTTCCTTCTGCAGGTTAAGGGCAAAGAAATATCCCACGCCGGTATAGTTGCCAACCGTCGCGGGTGTTGTCTCGGTCCAGCCCTGCGTCTTTGTTTTCGACTGTGGCTTGTCCGCCGTCTGGTGAGGAAACTTGATGTGCCGGATCATGGGGTGGTTGGCCGCCGCGATTTCCTCCTGGGGATTGTTGGATCGTGAAACGGTCCATTCCATGTTGGACTGGCCGGAACAGAACCAGACTTCCCCGACGAGCACGTTCTTGATCTCCAGCGTGCTGGAGCCGCTGATCGAGATCGCGTGCGGCCCGCCTGCTTTCATCGCCGGCAGACTGACCGACCAGCTGCCATCATCCGCAGCTGTGGCGTTGGCGGAACTGTCGCCGATCGTGACCGATACCTTGGTGTCGGCGTCATCCCAGCCCCAGAGGACAACCGGCGCATTTCGCTGAAGCACCATGTTGTTACCGATGATCGAGCTGACGGTGGTCTCGGCCGACAGTGCCGGGGTAAGAAGCAGGGCCAGCAGGATGGCTAGATTTCGGGAAAGTCGCATGGGGATTCCTCGTCTCTATATAAGGAAGCAGATAGTTTTTCAGGGACTGTGAATATAACGCTATCTGCAGCGTGATTCAAAGCAGGGCACCTCTCTGGCACTCGCGCCAGTTGTTACCATGGAGGTTCCTGGGATGCGTGCTGCCCAACACGAATTTTCGGTACCGAAAGGATTTCGCATGTTCCGCACTGCTTTTGGAGTACTTCTTCTCTGGAGCCTTCCGCTGTTATCAACCGTGGCCGCTGAACTCTCGGTCAGTGAGCGGATGTACGGAACGACGGTTACTGGCGAAGAGGTCAAGGAATATCTACTGCAGAACGAGGCCGGTATCGAGGCACGGTTGATTTCCTACGGGGCCACGCTGACCTCGCTGAGAGTGCCGGACCGCGATGGCGTACTGGCAGATGTGGTTCTTGGCTACGATGACCTGGCAGCTGTCGAGAACGACGGAATCTATTCCGGCTGTATCGTCGGCCGCTTTGCCAATCGCATCTCGGGCGCCGCTTTCACGCTCGACGGCAAGGAGTACCCGCTGGCGAAAAACTTTTCAGGCGGCCATCACCTGCATGGTGGCGAGGTGGGGTTCAATTCCCGGGTCTGGCAGGCGGAGAAGTTCTCCAGCGAAAAGCAGGTGGGTGTGATTTTTCGACGGCTTAGCGCCGATGGCGAGGAAGGGTATCCGGGAGCACTCGACGTGGTCGTGACCTACTCACTCAACAATCGCAATGAACTGGCGATCAGTTACCAGGCCGAAACAACACGAGCAACCCACCTGAACCTGACCCAACATTCCTATTTCAACCTGGCCGGCCACGATGCTGGCAGCGTGCATGGTCATCACGTCCAGCTGCACTGTCGCCACTACCTGCCGGTGGATGGAGATGGCGTTCCCACCGGAGAGATCAGGAAAGTTGCGGGAACTCCTTTTGACTTTCGCACGCAGCAGGAGATCGGGGCCCAGGTCGACCAGGGGCGTTACGATCACTGCTACGTGCTGGCCAGGAAGAAACTCTCCCGCCCTCGGCTGCTGGCTCGCGTGGTGGAACCGACATCGGGCCGCGTGATGGAAGTCTTCACGGATCAGCCGGGTGTCCAGTTCTACACCTCGATTCATATGACCGAGGTGAAGGGGCGCGGTGGAGCGGTGTACCGGACAAACCAGGCACTCTGCCTGGAGACCCAGCATTTCCCGGATACGCCGAACAAGCCGAACTTTCCCTCCACCGTTCTTCGGCCAGGTAAGACCTTTCGTTCAACGACGATCCATCGCTTTTCCACACAGTAAATAGTCAATTTTTTGGGACAGGTGCCGGGCAACAAGGCGCGTTGTATAAAGGACACATGATGTACAAGCCCTTGTTCCTGTTTTTCGTCCTCTTGCTGATCCTGGCCTCTGGCTGTGATGACCCGGTTGGTAGCTACCAGGGCTACGATGGGGACCCTTTGGAAGATACCGAGTCCTCGCTCCTGGAGGACATGGCCGATATGGAACTATCGGAAGCAGGGATCACCGATCCCTATTATCACAAGCCGGACGAGATCGTATTTGCTGATGACGTGGAGGTGATCGGGATCGAGGTTGATGGCACGTTTCGAGCATTCCTGAAGCAGGGAATGTCGGAAATTGACCAGCACGTGGTCCATGTCACCCAGAACGGGAAGCGGCTCACGATTGCCTACTGCAATATGACCAATTGCACCCGGGTTTTTGTCCCTGCTGAGATGTCAACAGAGGAGATCCGGATAGGTGGATTAATCCAGAACCAGATGGCGATGGAGGTCCAGGGCAAGCGATACAGAATTGACGATGACCAGATCCCGCTCGAGCAGTACCCGCTGACAGAGACCAGCTGGGGAGAGTGGAAGAAGGCTCACCCGGAGACTGAAATCTATATCGGAATGGGGTTGCAGTTTGGCCCCACGGTCGTCGAGGGCGCCCGGCCGCCTCGTGCGACGGCGGTCGGCCAGGACTAGGGGAGACTCCCATGAAACGAATCTCCCTGGTCATGCTTGGCATGGTCCTGTCACTTGTCGTTCGGCCAGCCACTGCCGAAAACCTGAACGTGATGACGTTCAATATCCGTTATGACAACCTGGGCGACGGACTGGATAACTGGCGATTCCGCGCGGAGAACGTGGTCGGCATGTTCACGCACCATGAAGTTGCCATTGCCGGACTGCAGGAAGTCCTGCACCGCCAGTTGACCCTGCTCGAGAAACGGCTACCCGGCTATGGTCATGTCGGGGTGGGACGTGAGGATGGCAAGCAGGGGGGCGAGTATGCACCGATCTTCTACCGCAAGGAGCGGCTGGAGCTGACCCGGAGTGAAACGATCTGGCTCTCTGAAACACCCGGCAAGGTCGGCAGCAAGAGCTGGGATTCCTCGCTGCCGAGAATAGCGACGCTGGCCTGGTTCAAGGAGAAGAAAACGGGAAAGTTGTTGCTGGTGGTGAATACCCACTTTGATCATCGGGGCGCGGTGGCCCGCCGGGAAAGTGCTGCGTTGATTGGCCGGCACGTGAAGCAGGTGAACCAGCAGAAGCTACCGGTCGTGGTGATGGGGGACCTGAACTGCCTGCCCGGGTCGGAGCCCTACAAGCAGTTCACCCAGGCCGGTTACCAGGATGCACTGGAAAAATCCGAGAAAGATCACCAGGGACCCCGCTCAAGCTGGAATGGATTCGGCACAAAGGTGGTCGCGGGACGCCGTATTGATTTTATTTTTGTCAGCCCTGGTTTCCGGGTACTGGAGCACAAGATCGATGCCCGCCAGTTTAAAGGCCGCTTCCCGTCGGATCACTGTCCGGTGATCAGCCAGCTTGCAAGGCCCTGAACGGGCATGGTGGATGTTGTTACAGGTAGATTTCCCGATGACAATTCATGGTATGCAGCGTCATTTTTGTAGCAGTAACTTGAGGAGCTTTCCCATGCGAACGTTGATGATACTTGGCCTGGTGCTTTCGATGTCCTTTGCCACCCCGCTGGCGGCACAGAAAGAACCCGCCGATGAACCCCCCGTGGTGGATGAAGCCAAGATCCTGGTTACCGAGCTCTCGGGACTCGGTTTGGATAACCAGTTTCTCAGCGATCTCTACTGGTCGATGCGTGATCCACTCGGCTCGGGAAGGTCTCCGAAAAGTGGTGGGTCAGGTGACTTCATGTCAGGGATCATGTCGCTGCTGGATGATGAGAGCGTCCGCAAGGAACTTGACCTTGAGGACTTTCAGTACGATGAGTTCAGCAAGCTGCGGGATTCGATCCGCGCTGATATGAACAAGGAAATCAACCGCATGATCGAGGATGCCTCGCTCGACGCGGACCAGTTGAGGGCCCGGCTGGCCGAGATTCGAGGGGATGTCACCAGCAGGTTTCGTGATTCGCTGCTTCCCGAGCAGTTGGATCGCCTCAGGCAGGTCGCTTTCCATATCCAGATGCGTCGGCGGAGCGTGATCGATGTGCTCACGACCGACCCACTGGCGAAGGAACTGGAGTTAACCGATGCGCAGAAGAAGGCTCTGAGGAAATCTGCCAGGGAGATCGAAGAGGAGTTTGCCGTGGAGGTTGCGAAGCTGAGGGAGCAGGCGAAAGAGAAGCTCTTTTCCAATCTCAGTAAGGCCCAGCAGCGAAAGCTCTCCACGATCCTCGGGGAGGAATTCACCCTCTCGGAGGCCAGGCAGGGGAACCTGCTGCGGATTAACAGCAGCGTGCCAGCGACCAAGCAGTCTGCTGGCGGCAAGTCGCAGGGCAGCCCGAAATAGCTGATAGTGACGATGACGG
>JAPYUD010000087.1:0-10124 GCA_029936215.1 Pirellulaceae bacterium
CTGTTGCTGACATCCAGGTGGGAGAGACGCTGGTCATTGCCGCAGGCCAGAATATCCCGCTGGATGGCCAGATCCGTGAAGGAACATCGCAGCTGAATGAATCCTGGCTTACGGGTGAATCGATGCCGGTCTCTCGCACGGTTGGAGAACAGGTTTTTGCTGGAACCATCAACGGAC
The DNA here is from genome assembly GCA_029936215.1 of Pirellulaceae bacterium. GTDB lineage: Bacteria > Planctomycetota > Planctomycetia > Pirellulales > Pirellulaceae > SAT2750. The sequence continues at coordinate 178 of JAPYUD010000087.1, forward strand.
CGGGAGCACTGCAAGTCGAGGTAACAAGCCGGGTCGAGGGGACAGCTTTCGCCCGCGTGGTGGAACTTGTCAACCGGCTCCAACAACAACCGGCTCCCATTCAACGGCTCGCCGACCGCCTGGTGGCGGTCTTTGTTCCCCTTGTCCTCTTGATTGCCACAGCAACGCTTGCCGGCTGGCTGCTGGCTGGCGAAAACCAACTGGCCCTGCGTTGCACGATCGCCGTGCTTGTCGTGGCCTGTCCCTGCGCCCTGGGGCTTGCCACGCCAATTGCCTTGCTGGTTGCCGCCGGCCGCGGAGCACGTATTGGGCTGCTTGTCCAGCAGCCCGAAACGCTGGAGATAGCAGCCCGCCTCACGACGGTGGTGTTTGACAAGACCGGTACTCTCACGCTCGGCACACCCCAGGTCGAGGAACTGCTTGTTGCCGAATCGGTTGATCCGAGCCAGCTCCTGGCAGCTGTTGCCGCGGTGGAAAGACAGAGTTCCCATCCGCTTGCCACGGCAATCGTAGAAGAAGCGGAACTCCGCCACTGCCCCCTGGTCTCCGCCAGCGAGGTGAGCGAGGTGGCGGGCGAGGGAATCCAGGGAATCGTGGAAGGTAAGAAGTTGTCGATCGGCAGTGACCTCATGCTCAAGCAGGATATTCCTGGCGAAGCAGACCGGGAGCGAATTGAGCAGCTTCGACAGCAGGGCCGCAGCCTGGTTCACGTGCTGGTCGATGGCACCTGGCATGGAACCTTTGCCATCGCGGACATCCTTCGGCCGGAAAGCCAGGACACCGTACAGGAACTACACCAGATGGGAATACGGACGATACTCCTGTCGGGGGATTCCCCGGACGTTGTTGCCCGCATTGGCACGCAGGTCGGCATCCGGCAGTGGCATGCCGAGGTGACGCCGGAAGGAAAGTGCACCCTGATCCGGGAGTTAAAGGAGCGGGGAGACAGCGTGGCGGTGGTGGGAGATGGGATTAACGACGCCCCCGCACTGGTTGCTGCGGACGTCGGCATCGCCATCGGAAGTGGTGCGGACGTGGCCAAGCAGTCTGCCGACATCGTTCTCATTGCTTCCGATGTTTCGGGCGTGTCAGCAGCTATCCAACTGTCCCGAAAGACAATCCGGATTATCCGCCAGAACCTCGCCTGGGCAGTTCTCTACAACATCTGCCTGCTCCCGCTGGCAGCAGGCATTATCCACTTTTCCGGAAGGGTGGGGATTCCCGTCTGGATGGCAGCAATGGCGATGGCCGCCAGTAGCTTGATGGTAGTCCTTAACAGTCTTCGACTTACCCGGACCAGACTGAATACGAGTAATACACCTCCCCCGGGGACACTTGTCGCTGTTGACCCCTAGGCCGTATATTGCTTATGGTCGACTCCCGCGGGAGGCGTTGCTCAAGAACTAAATTAATCGATGGAGGCTCGTGCTGAGGTGGCGGAAAAAGAATCCAAAATGGAAAGCGATGAGGAACTGGATATCCCTGCCACGGATAACGAGACAATCTCTGCCTCCACTGACGACGAGACGTCCATGGATCACGGGGAGGAGGTCCAGGAAGGCCAGCCCAAGCTCCCGGTGATCGGCGATTATGCCCTGCTGGGACGGATTGGCGCCGGCGGAATGGGACGGGTTTTCAAGGCACAACATCGCCGCATGGACAGGCTGGTGGCCCTCAAAATTCTCTCCAAGAAACAGATGGGGAACCCGGATTCGGTGCTCCGTTTTCACCAGGAGATGAAAGCAGCCGCCAAGCTCATCCACCCCAACATCGTGACCGCCTTCGATGCCGGGGAGCAGGGAGGCATCCATTACCTGGTAATGGAATACGTCGATGGCCCATCCCTGAACCAGATCATCAAGAACCATGGCCCGCTCGCACCTGAGAAAGCTATCGACTTCATCCTCCAGGCAGCAGAGGGCCTGAGTTATTCCCATAGCTGCGGGATGATCCATCGCGACATCAAGCCCAGCAACTTGATCCAGGATGTAGATGGGACTGTCAAGATCCTTGACATGGGTACTGCCCGGATCGGTAATGAAGAACCGATGGAAGAGGGGCTGACCGTGCAAGGCATGATCATGGGAACGATCAACTACATGGCACCGGAACAGGCCCGGGACGCCACCAAGGCAGACAACCGTTCCGATATCTACAGCCTTGGCTGCACACTCTATTTCCTGCTGACCGGGAAGTCGTTGTACAAGGGCAAGGTGGTGGAGACATTAATTGCCCACGCCCAGCAACCGATTCCCCGCTTGCAAGACAGCTGTGACGACATATCGCACTGGCTTGAAGACGTCTTCAACAAGATGGTGGCCAAGAAGCCAGAAGATCGCTACCAGAACGTGGAGGAGATGATCCAGGATGTAAGAGACTGGATGCAGCCGGAAAAAAACACCGCGTCGCGGCCCTCGCTGATTGCTGACCTGCCAACCCCCCAGTCGATCAGGGTGATGCCGATTGGCATCGACCTGGGCACCAGTACCTGCTCGATTGCCTGGGTCAATGAGGAAGGGAATCCTGTCGTTATCGAGGACATGCAGGGTGAGTGGCAAACGGCAAGCATGGTCTCAGTCAATGGCATGGACACTGTGATTGGCTCGAAAGTCATGAAGCAATTGAGCAAGCTACCTGACAACCCGGCGATGGAAATCAAGCGTTTCCTGGGCCGCGCATATTATCCCGAATCGATGGCTGGGAACCGGTACCATCCCGAGACCCTGCTTGGCCTGCTCATCTCCAAGCTCAACTTTGATTTCCAGCGCAAGGTCGGACCAACCAAGGAAGCGGTTATCTCGACACCCGCCTGCTTCGACGCTGTCCGTCGCAAAGCAGTTCAGGATGTTGGTTTCATCGCGGGACTGGACGCCTCCCGGCTGGTTGCAGAACCGATCGCAGCGACTCTTTATTATGGACACAAGAACCCCCTTGCCGAGGAAGACAGCGAGAAGTGTCTTGTCCTGGACCTGGGGGGTGGAACCCTCGACGTGGTTGCCCTGGAGCGACAGGGAAAACAACTGGTGATTGCAGGCATTGCCGGAGACACGCGCCTTGGTGGCAGGGACTGGGACCAGTGCATGATTGAACTGGTCAGCAACGCCCTCAAGCAGAAACACGGTTTTGATCCACTTGAGGATGAGAAAAAAGCACTGCGATTGTGGCAGGCCTGTGAGTGGGCCAAGCACATGTTGACAGAACGAGACGAGGTGACACTCAAGCTCCAGGTTCCCAGTGGCTCGGCTCAGATCGTCATTAGCCGTTCGGAATTCGAGCAGGCTTCAGCTCCACTTCGAGCACGGGTGCAGACTGCCCTGGAGGACGCGCTACAGCAGATGGAATGGGATAACGAGGAATTGGACAAGGTGATCCTCTGCGGCGGCGCGAGCCGCATGCCGACAATCGCTTCGCTTATACAGGAGGTTCTTGGTGAAATCCCCATTATCCAGCTGGAAGAGAATGCCGTCGTACTTGGAACTGCACTCTTTGCCTATTACGGACAGGTCAAATCAAGTGGGGGAACACCCGCACAGAGTGTTCAGGCGACGAACTGTTATAGCCTGGGGGTACTCAGTCATGAAGCAGAATCGGGAAAGGAAATCAGCGTCCCTGTGATTCCTCGTGGAACCTCGATCCCGGTAACCGCGAGACAGGTCTTCAGGACCCAGACAGCCGGACAACCCTCAGTCATGGTCCAACTGCTCGAAGGCGAGGGCAGGTTGCGAACCGAGTGCATTGAAATCGGACAGTGCGTCATTGATGGCTTGCCAGCGAACCTGCCGGCAGAGAGTTCCATCGAGGTCGACATGCGGTATGACGAGAACGGCTGCCTGTTGATTCATGCGGCGATACCGGGCACTGACAAGAAGACAAACTGGTCGATCAACCGTGAAGGAGCACTCTCCGCACCGGACCTTCACGGCTTGCGGGAATGGGTCGAAACGGTGATGCTCTGTAGCAGTATCACCTAGTTACCCGGCGCGAACAAATACCTGCGGACAATACTGAGAAAAGGGAACGAGCAGGCATGGTCTGGTACGACAGCCTTGAACATATTGTACGGGAAGGGGAGACTCTCGCGCCCTACACCGGTTTTCGCCTGGGCGGACCAGCTCGTTTTTTCTCCGAGCCAACCTGCCAGGAAGAACTTGCACTGTTACTCCAACGGGCAACGGAGAATTCAATCACGGTGCGCATGCTGGGAAGTGGCTCCAATGTACTGGTGCCGGATGAGGGGGTCGACGGCCTTGTCATTCACCTCTCGGCCGCTGATTTTTCAGCTATCCAGGTGGAGGGGACAGAAGTGACGGCAGGGGGCGGAACCAAGCTGGTCCACCTGGTGGCCACCGCCGCACGCGAGGGACTCTCGGGCCTTGAGCAACTTGCAGGTATCCCAGGCACCGTCGGCGGGGCTCTCCGTACGAATGCCGGCACGGACAGCGAGGACATTGGACAACGAACTCGTGGGGTCAGCGTGATGACGTATCACGGGGAGATCCAGCACCGCACCCGTGAGGAATTACGGTTTTCCTACCGGCAATCCAATCTCGATGAACCGGTCGTCTTGAGCGGCACTTTTCAACTGGAAGTAGATGATCCGCGAGAAGTAACACGCCGGGTACAGAAACTCTGGATCCAGAAACGGGCCCAGCACCCGATTGCGGATCTTGGAGCAGGCCGCATTTTCAAAGACCATGGTGGAATCACTGCCTCAAACCTGATTGAACAGGCAGGTCTGAATGGAAAGAAAGTTGGCGGTGCCGAACTACATGAACAGCATGGGAATTACATTATTATCCGCGATGGTGCCACCAGCAGTGAGGTGGCACAGTTGATCGAAACGGTCCGGCACGAGGTTGCAGAACAATTGGATGTGGAACTTGAAGTCCAGATCGATTGCTGGTGAAAATAATCCCGCTTTCGGGCGACTTCGGTGATGAAATTCCCTGCCGGGGGGCGATGATTGGAAGGGGATGAGACTTTCCACACCATTGCCATCGGGAGGATGGTCATGTCAGCAGGCCCGGAATCTACTGAAACCCGCAGCATGCTCTCGCGCCTTTTCAGCTGGGTCCGGCCGTCCCGTTCCTCTACCACGGCCGTCCTGCTTGTTGTCGCCATTTTTGTCCTGACGACCTGGTTCTGCTGGAAACGCTGGGGACCCCAGATCCGTCGCCAGCAGCATTTCCAATTGAGCGCGGACAAGATTCATGTCAGCCCCCCCAGGCCGGAGTGGATTCACACGGACATCAAGGCCGCAGCCATTGACGATGGCAAGCTGGCCGAACTCTCTCTCCCGGACAGACAACTTGTCGACAAGGTGCGTGGTGCTTTTCTTTTACAGAACTGGGTGTCCGATGTCAGCAGGGTCGCCAAGCATGCCACCGGCGTGGATGTGGTTCTCGTTTACCGGCGCCCGGTTGCCATGGTCGAGGTCGTGCAGGGAAAGCCCGGACTCCTGCCGATCGATGCCGATGCTGTCTGTCTCCCTCCGGAGGATTTTGACGAGACCGATGTGGACAAGTTTCTCCGCGTTGTGGCGGACAACCGCGGCCCGGCAGGCCCGGTAGGAACTTACTGGGGGGATGAGCGTATACGTGGAGGAGCACGAATCGCCACCCTGCTTTCCTCCCTTCCCTGGAAACAACTCGGTCTTTACCGGATCCGAACCCGAAGCAGCGGTGGCCGGGGAGAGGGGCCCTACCAGTATGACCTGGTAACCCGTGACCTTTTCCTCATTCGCTGGGGTTTCCCACCGGGGCAGGAAGCGGATAACGAGGCTCCTGCCAGCACCAAGCTCGTACACCTTGAGGACTTTGCCAGGGAGCACGACGGCCTGCAGGGAGATGAACTGGAGGGAAATGAACTTGACCTTACCGACCCCCAGCAGGCGCGGCTCGTCAAGCGTCCCGATGTTCGACTCGCCCCCTGACCTGCTCAGCCAGACCCCTGCTGGTAAATGGAATTCGCGGCGGCAATACTCCCGCCCGGGTCAAAAGCGTACCCCTGTTCTGCCAGCAGCTGCTCGAGCGCGGACAGAAAGAGCAGCACATTGCTGCTGCGAGCCGCGTATCCCATCAAGCCGATCCGCCAGACCTTGCCCTTGAATGCTCCAAGCCCTCCACCAATCTCGATGCCGAACCGGCTTAGCAGTTCCCGGCGGGTGGTGGCATCATCCACTCCCTCGGGAATCCGAACCGCGTTAAGCATTGGCAACTGGTGCCCCTCCTCCGCCGTGTACTCGATTCCAAGTGCGGCCAGGCCCGCCTTCAATGCCCGGTGATGCTGCTGGTGACGAGCAAAACAGGATTCCAGCCCCTCCTCGTGAATGATTCGCAGGGCCTCGTAAAGTGCATAGCTCATGTTGATCGGGGCGGTGTGATGGTATGCCCGATCACTTCCCCAGTAACTGGCAAGCATGGAAACGTCCAGGTACCAGCTCTGGACTTTCGTCGATCGCCCCATTACCACCTCCATGGCACGCGGGCTGAAGCTGATCGGTGCCAACCCCGGGGGACAACTGAGACACTTCTGTGAACCCGAGTAGAGCACGTCAATACCCCATTCGTCGACGCGCACGTCCACTCCCCCCAGCGAGGTCACCGCATCCACCACGAACAGGGCACCCGCATCCCGGACCAGCCGGGAGATCTCCTCAAGTGGCTGGTGGGCTCCAGTGGACGTTTCGGCCATCACGATGCCAACAACCTTCGGACGAGCCGATTCAAGTACCGGGGCCAGGTCCTCGGGACGAAAAACTTCGCCCCAGGGACGTTCCACGGTCGTCACCCTGGCACCTGCCCTCTCTGCCACATCGGCCATCCGACCGCCAAAAACACCGTTCACGCAGACAACCATCGAGTCGCCAGGCTGTACCACGTTGACCACGGCCGATTCCATTCCCGCAGACCCCGTTGCACTAATTGCCATGGTCATCGCGTTTTCCGTCTTCATCAGGCTCCGCAGCATCGACTGCAGGCCATCCATCACCTCCAGGTAGTAGGGGTCAAGATGGCCAACCGTGTTCTTTCCAATCGCTTCAAGAACGCGGGGATGAATATCGCTCGGCCCCGGGCCCATCAGGACTCGAACTGGAGGTTGCAGGGGTTGATTCACGCTTTCATCCTCCAACAGGGATTGACTGCATCTTCGTTCCAAAAGGGGCACGCCGCCCTAGTTACTGGCGCTCACCGGGACATACTTCCTTGGCGAGCTCGCTGATTTTCTTGAATTCCTCCACCTCGGATGTTTCACACCATTCAAACAGGCACGCCTCGGTGGTCGTCAACGTGGCACCACATGATTCCATCCGCCGCAGGGCACACTCCCGATCTTCCAGGTGCCTGGAGCCGACCGCGTCAACGGACACGTACATGCCAAATCCTTGCGCAAGCAGGTCCAGCACGGTTTGCTGGATACAGACGTGCGATTCAATTCCGACCACCAGGATTTTCTGGATTCCTGCACCCGACCACGGTTCGATGATCCCTGTCAGCTGGCCGCAACTGAAACGACGTTTTTCAGGAATCTCTCCAAGTCGTTCCGCCAGCAGTGGTGCGGTCACTCCCAGGCCCTGCGGATACTGCTCGGTCGCCTCACAGGGGATTCCCAGAAGCATGGCAGCGTCGATCAGGCGCCGAATGTTCCATACCATCCGATCACTCCCGTCGATCAGTGGCAGGAAACGCTCCTGGACATCGACCACCAGCAGCGCCGTGTCCTGGCGCGACATCAGTTCGCTGCTGCGGGGCGGAAGAGCGTCGTTATTCATGATTAGCAGGATAATCGATCACCGCCGCAGGGGGTAGTAATGCAGTGAAAGATGACATCCCCCTGGCATTCGATCTGATTTCACAGCCGGGGGCCACTGGAGAGGATTCCGGTTTTCGGTGAGAATGAGGTGGCTCGCACAGCACTGTTTTCTTGATGGTGACATCCGATGGAAATTCATGCCACGACAATACTGACAGTACGGCACAACGGCATAGTCGCCATGGGCGGCGACGGCCAGGTCACGCTTGGCTCTTCCATCATGAAAGCAGATGCCACCAAGATCCGACGACTGCTGGATGACAAGGTCCTCTGCGGTTTTGCTGGTTCAAGTGCCGATTCATTTGCGCTGCTGGAGCGTTTCGAGGCAAAACTGAAGGACTTCCCGGCAAACATTCCCCGGGCAGCAACCGAACTGGCAAAGGACTGGCGAATGGACCGGGCTCTACGGCGACTCGAAGCGATGCTCGTTGTCGCCGACGACTCGCACACCCTGCTGGTGAGTGGCACCGGGGATGTCATCCAGCCCACAGACGGGATCGTCGCCATCGGCTCGGGTGGTAACTACGCACTGGCGGCGGCGCGTGCACTGGCCGCACATGCGAGCCTCTCGGCGGAGGAGATCGTTCAGCAGTCACTCCAGATAGCCGCCGGCATCGACGTTTATACCAACACGAATATCATGGTTGAACAACTTCAGAGCGAGGTCTAGGCGAAGAACATGATTGAGACCGGAAACATCGGCTGCAATCTGACTCCTCGCCAGATTGTTGATGAGCTGGACAAGTACATCGTCGGCCAGGGTGACGCCAAACGCTCGGTAGCGATCGCCATTCGCAATCGCTGGCGCCGCCAGCAATTGAACGAGGAAATGCGCCGGGAGGTCGCCCCCAAGAACATTCTCATGATCGGTCCCACCGGCGTGGGGAAAACAGAAATTGCACGCCGCCTGGCACGGCTCACAGGCGCCCCCTTTATCAAGGTGGAAGCGTCCAAGTACACGGAGGTCGGGTATTACGGGCGGGACGTGGAAAGCATGATCCGTGAGCTGGTCGAAAATGCTATTGGCCTGGTCGAGGAGCAGGAACGCGAGAAGGTCAAGGAGGAAGCGGAGCAACGAGTTCATCAGCGACTGCTGGATCTCCTGGCACCCCCCCCGGTTGCCGCTGGAAGTGCCGAAGAAAACTCGGCTGCAAGGGAGCAGTACGAGCGGACTCGTGACAAGTTCAAGGCGATGCTGGCAGCCGGCGAGATGGAAGAGCGCACGGTGGAACTGACGATCGAACAGAAAAGCGCCCCGGTCATGCTCAGTGGCATGGGATTGGAACAGATGGACATGGACCTGCAGGGGATGTTCGAAAAGATCATGCCGCGCAGTACCAGCCAGAGGGAATTGACCGTCTCCCAGGCCAGGCAGGTGCTGTTTGACCAGGAGTGTGAATCACTGCTCGATAGCGAGGCCGTGAAATCCCATGCCATCGACATTGCCGAAGGCATGGGAATCATCTTCCTGGACGAGATCGACAAGGTGACCTCCCATGAGACCCGTGGGGCGGATGTCTCACGGCAGGGAGTTCAGCGGGACCTGCTCCCGATCGTTGAGGGGACAACCGTGCAGACCCGCTACGGTTCTGTCCGCACCGACCACATCCTGTTTGTAGCCGCCGGGGCTTTTCATGACAGCAAGCCAAGCGACCTGATGCCGGAATTACAGGGACGGTTCCCGATCCGCGTGGAACTGGATGATCTCACCAAGGATGATTTTTTTCGCATTCTCAAGGAACCGCAGAACTCGCTGACCAAGCAGTATACGGCACTGCTCAAGACCGAGGGAGTCTCGCTTGAATTCACCGAGGACGGCATCGACTCGCTGGCGACCTACGCTTTCAAGGTAAACCAGACAACCCAGAACATCGGTGCCAGGCGACTCTACACGATCCTGGAACGTCTGCTCGAGGAACTCAGCTTTGAAGCCCCGGAAATGAAAATGGGGAAAGTCCTAGTCAATTCCGCATATGTCGAGTCACGGCTGGATGAGATACGCAAGGATGAAGACCTCAGCAAGTACATTCTTTAGCATTACTGTCTCTCTCCAGGCCTCCATTGAACCCTCCCCCGGGACGTTTACGACTGGCCTGTATCAGCTGCCGGGCCGTATAATACAGCTGCCTTCAGGG
>JAPYUD010000614.1:0-1985 GCA_029936215.1 Pirellulaceae bacterium
GGTTTGATAACCAGGCAGACCAGCTCACGCTCTCTCCACTCCTGCTCGATGCCTTCCTGCGGCTGAGTGTATCGATTGTGGAAAGCCCGGACTTTAATGAGCAGAACATCGGCATCTGGAACGACTTCTTCAAGGATCCTCTCGAAGGCACGGACCCGCATGCCGAGTTCAGACTCAGGCTGGCTTCATTTCTAAGGCGTGCCTTCCGTGGTCCGGTCGATGAGGAAACAGTCAGCCGCTACGCCTCTTACGCATCGACAAACATGGAACGAGGACTCTCCTTTACCGAGAGCATGAAGAAGGTGGTATCGGCTGTTCTGTCCTCACCTCATTTTCTTTATCGTTCTGTCGCTCTTGATACCAGCCAGAGGCAATTTGAACTTGCCTCGAACCTGTCTTATTTTCTCTGGGCCAGTTGCCCGGACATCGAACTGCTGCGACTGGCCGAAAGCGGCGACCTCTCCAGGAAGGAAGTTTTACTCCAGACCGTCGATCGCATGATGGTGGACCCCAAGATCGAACGATTCCTGGACACTTTCCCGTCCCAGTGGATGCAACTTGAAAACGTGCTCGCTGCTACTCCGGATCCAGAGATTAACAAGTACTTCAGCCTCAACAAGAACAATCCTGCCAGCCTGCAAATGGTCCTCGAACCACTCTTGCTGTTTGATACCGTGTTCATTGAAAACCGACCAATTGTTGAACTGATTTCTCCACAATTCAGCTACCGGAGCGAATTCCTGCAGGATTGGTACACGACAGGGCTCCAGCCACAACCTGTGGATGAAGCCAGGGTTGTGCAGGACAATCGGATCCGAAGCGAGAAGCTTCAGCTGATCGAGGCCTCCCTGGTAACGGTGCGTGAAGAAATGGCCACGCTGGAGAGGGCAATGGTCGACCCGATCGGTCAGAAGCTGGTCGCTGTCGACCTCTCGGCAGGGCAAGCCGCCTGGGAAACAGCCCAAGGCAGGTTAGTCGGCGAAGCGGTTGTTCTCTCCCCCTGGAAATGGATTGGGCCGTTCGGCGCCAACAATTTCGACGAGGCACATGAAAAGGCCTTCCTTGTCGAAACCAATGTCGACCTTGAGAAGACATACGGGGAGTTGAAGTGGGTGGAGGCGAAAGAGTTTGTCGATGGCAAGCTACACACTCTCAATGGCACAAGCTGTGCGACCTATCTTTACCGCACCATTACTGCCCCCTCGGCCCGGGAACTGGATCTTTCCCTGGGAAGCGATGACAGCTTCAAGATCTGGCACAACGGAAAACTTGTCGCCGAGAAGAAAGTGATTCGCGGCGCGGCACCCGATCAGGACAAGCTGCGTTTGTCTTTAACGAAGGGTGAAAACTCCGTCCTGATGAAAGTCACCAACGGGGGGTGTGGGTACGCATTCTATTTCAAGGCGGAGTCCGTACCACTTCCGGAGCCTGTCGTGGCAGCACTCAAGATCGAGACAGGCCAGCGCAATGAAGAACAGAAGCAGGTGCTGGCAAAGCACTACCTTTCCATCGCACCGGAGCTGGTGGAAGTGCGAGGGAAGATTGCCGAGAGCCAGGCCGTCATCAGCAAGAGATTCAGGCAACTCGATGACGAGTTCAAAAGAGCACCCAAGCTGCAGGATGTGAAGAAACTTCGAGAGGACGCCGAACGCCGGTTCGAGGATCAGCTCCGAAACAAGATGCAATCACGAGCCTTTAAACGTGTGGCAACAGCCGACCCGCGTTACGGAGGGGTGATCACCAATGCGGCCATGTTGAGCATGACCTCGGGGCCAAAGCGAACTCACCCCGTTGCACGTGGCGCATGGATTATCGAGGTGATTTTCAACGACCCGCCAGAGCCGCCCCCGAATGATGTGCCTCCACTGGATGAGGAAGCCGGCCAGGAGGACATGACCATCCGGGAACAATTTGCTGTCCACCGCGAGAACGAATCCTGTGCCGGCTGTCATTCCAAACTCGATCCGTTCGGCTTTGCCCTGGAG
>JAPYUD010000088.1:0-6697 GCA_029936215.1 Pirellulaceae bacterium
GGTGGGGAAGTAGCCAATCAGGCCTGCACTCCAGTGAATATCCTGCATCACGCCGTCCGCATCATCAGGAGGAGTGATTCCCAGGTAATGCTGGTACTTCTCGTTCCAGGCAGCAGGCAGGTCCGCGGCGACCAGGTCGCCGGCAATCATTGCCTGTTCCAGTTCGAAACGGATGATGATATGCAGGTTGTAGGTCACCTCGTCCGCCTCCACACGGATCAACGACGGCCTGACGGCGTTGACGGCGAAGTACATCTCGGACGGCTGAACGTCCCCCAGGCTCCCAGGGAAATGCTGCTGGGCATGTGGCAGGCACCATTCCCAGAACTGCTTGCTGCGGCCCACCATGTTTTCCCAGAAACGGGATTGCGATTCGTGAATGCCGAGCGAGGTGCAGGTGCCAGGGGGCAGCCCGTGCCACTCGTTCCGCATTCCCAGTTCGTAAAAGCCGTGCCCTGCCTCGTGCAGGATGCCAAAGAAAGAGGAGGAGAAGAAAGTCGGTTCGTAACGCGTGGTAATACGGCAGTCATCCGGGCCCAGGCCAGTGCAGAAAGGATGGTGGGTGGTGTCGAGTCGTCCCCGCTCAAAATCAAACCCGACATCTGCTGCCACCTGGGTGCCAAACTGCTGCTGGATCTCGACCGGGTAATCCCGGGTCAGGATGGAGGTGTCGGGCTGGTTGGGGCTCTCGGCAATGTCGGCTACCAGCCGGACCAGGTCGCAGCGGAGGTCTTCCAGGATGCGGCGGACATTGGCAGTTGTCTCACCTGGCTCAAAATCGTCCAGCAGGGCATCGTAGGGAGTCTCCTCGTAGCCCACCGCCTCGGCCTGTTGCCTCTTGAGCGAGATGATCCTGTCCAGGACCGGGGCCAGCGAATGGAAGTCATTCTCCTTTCGTGCCTTGACCCAGGTCTGCTGCCCCAGCGTTGTCGTGCGACTGATCTCTTCCACCAGCGACTGGGGGATCCTGACCTGCTTGTCGTAATCCCAGCGGGTGCGGCGGATCACGGTGCCGGCATCGCTGTGAGGATCCTCGGCCAGCGGGGAAGACTCCAGTTCGTCCAGCCAGTCGCCAATGCATGGGTCGGTTCGCCGGCCGTGCACGATCCCGGCCAGGAGTGCCGTCTGGTCGGCCCGGTAGGCACCTCCCCGGACCGGCATCTTGGTGCGTTCATCCCAGCCCAGCAGCGATTCGACCGAGCCAAGAAGGGCGGTCTGGCGGAGATAGTCACAGAGCTGATCGAAGGCCGCGTTCTGTTGGCTGGTCATTGGAGGTTCCCGGTTGAATGAGTTTTCGATTGCATGCTCAACGGCAGGGGGAAGCGGGTCAGCTGAACATGTCACGGACAAGGTGGTAGCCGATAATGAAGATCGCCGCGTCGACCAGTGCGTGGCTCAGCCAGGGACCGAGCAGGGATTTGTGACGGTCATAGAGCCAGGCCCAGACCGCTCCTCCGATGGCAACTGCCGCGCAGAACAGCAAGGCGATGGTGATCGATTCCTTGAAGTAGAAAACCAGCATGACCACGTGGTGAGCCATGAAGCCAAGGCTGGAGATAGAGATGGACCAACCCAGCGAGATTCGCTGGCGCAGCTCACGAAAGACGAACCAGCGCCAGTAGTACTCTTCCAGGAACGAGTGCATGAGGGCGTAGAAGAGGGAAAGCAGCAGGTACTGCCAGCCCGTGCTCAAGCCCCAGTCGGAGATCTTGGAGCGGATCTGCTCATCCGGGCCATCAAACAGCCCGGCAGGAGAGAGCCAGAGATGGTAGAGCAGCAGGGTCAGGCTCATGATCACCGCTCCGAACAGCAACGCCGTCCCCAGCCCGGCCGTGGGCCTTTTGGTCCGCCTGGGACGCGTGCCCATGATCAGCATCACGTAGGCAAGTGGGAAGACAAACTGCAGCAGCTTGCCAATGCCAAAGGTGCCAATTTGCAGGGTCGAGGACTGGTCCTGGAGAAAGATGAAATAGACCAGTGTGAGGAGTGTCGGATAGCTGATGGCAAAACAGAGTGCCAAGCAGGATGCGCGGATGGGCCGTTCAGGGAGGGACATGCAGGAGATCTCTTTGAGAAAAAAGTCGTGGGTTGTGTCCGGTGCAACTAGTTCTTCAGCGTCCAGTGAGCCTGTCGCAGCACGGCATGGCTGGAGCCGGCAAGTCGTTCATACCAGACCGAAAGCAACGAGCCATCTGCCAGCTCGACCGTACTGGGATACCCCAGGTCATGGCCGGCGCCATCTGCCGAGACGGTCAGCGGAGCGGACCAGCTCTCCCCGTGATCCTCGCTGAGGCGGACCTGATTACCATAAGGCTGTCGCCGGTAACCGTATGACATCAGCAGCCGATCGTCGGAAAGACGGAGCAGGTGGGAGGGAAGTCCCCAGACCCCGATGGAATGGGGTGTCGTCCAGGTTTCTCCACCATCGCTGGATTCTGACTGCAGGGTCTCGCCGGCATCTTTCGGATTGTGGTTGCGGATCTGCGCGACCAGTCGCCCGTTGGCCGCCTCGACCGCGTGCAGTTCATGGTATTTCCCTTCCAAATCTCCCTCGCGTGGCTTGATTTCCGAGAGCCATTTCCAGCTGACTCCATCGTCCTCCGAGCGAGCCACGCCGATCCTCGGGTTCTCGCGCCAGAGCTGCTTGCCGGCATAGAGCAGCGTTCCATTGGCAAGTCGGACCGGGCCATGCGGGCTGTTGACCAGGCAATCATAGGGCTGGGACCAGGTGACCCCGTTGTCGGTCGAGCGGACCATCCAGGTTCCCAGTGTCGCCGTCCGTTGCTTTTCACTGAGTTGCCGGTGGGCTGCCTGCCAGCGAGCCAGGCGGTCGGCATCCCAGCTGGACGGATCCGCCAGCGCCTTGGCCAGGATCGACTCGTAGGCCAGCGAGGTGAAAGTGGTGGCCAGCAGTGTCCCCCTGGCGGTTTCCAGGATTCCTGCATCCCGGTCATCGATCGGGGTATCCATGATCACCTGTGGCCAGGACCAGCTCTTCCCCTCGTCATCAGAACGCAGCAGTTCCACCCGCCCAAACGGGCAGACATGCGATTCGCGGCCACCGGAGACTGCCAGCACCAGCTGGCCGCTTGTGCGGCGCGCCAGTGTTGGCCAACCGTGGTAATGCTGCGGAAGCTGGCTGATCACTCGTCGATCGAGGATCTCAACCTGTGGGGCAGCGTGGACCTCGAGAGGTCGGATCAGCAGTGCGGCAGCAGTGCCGGCCAGGGAGTGCGTGAGGAAACTCCGGCGGTGAGAAACAGGCATGGGAGGTGTCCCGTCGGGAGAGGTTGGTAGGTCGGCAATTGACAGTATAGGTGTTTTGTTCCACCGGGGTGTATCGGGACGGGTCGTTGATGATGCGGCGAAGGTGCCTTAAACTAACACGCTCCATGCTGCCTGAAAGCCATCCCAGGCCCGGCAGCACATCATCTCCGGAAGATTTCGAAAGACACTGGATAGCAATCTCATGGATCTGACTGCATACGGTATTGAAGCGGCGACGGTAATTCGAAATGGTGCCCCGGCACTCCTTTACGAGCATGCGGTCCTTTATGACAACGCGGAAATTGCTGCCAACGGGGCAATCTGCACAACATCAGGGGAGAAGACAGGTCGCAGCCCCAAGGACAAGCGGATCGTTGATAACCCCGAAAGCCATGATGACATCTGGTGGGGCCCGGTGAACATGCCTCTCTCGTCCGAGTCATTCGATCTCAATCGAGGGCTCGCCATCGATTACCTTAACGGTTGCCCCCGTCTTTACATTGTGGATGGATTTGCCGGCTGGGATGGCCAGCACCAGATCAGGGTACGGATCATCTGCTCGCGTCCCTACCATGCACTGTTCATGCACAACATGCTGATCCGTCCCACGGCAGAGCAGCTGGCGGAATTTGGCGAACCCGACTACGTGATTTTCAATGCCGGTGCCCAGCCGGCCAATCAGGATGTCG
Organism: Pirellulaceae bacterium; assembly: GCA_029936215.1. Taxonomy (GTDB): domain Bacteria; phylum Planctomycetota; class Planctomycetia; order Pirellulales; family Pirellulaceae; genus SAT2750. The sequence goes on from JAPYUD010000088.1 coordinate 3,957, forward strand.
AGGGAGTTGATTCGAATACCAGCGTGGCACTCAATTTTGAACAGGGTGAGTTCGTGATTCTCGGCAGCGAGTATGCCGGGGAGATGAAGAAGGGTGTCTTCACGATCATGCATTACCTGATGCCCAAGCGGGGTGTCTTCTCGATGCACTGTTCTGCCAATGAAGGCGAGGAGGGAGATGTCTCGCTCTTCTTCGGCCTTTCCGGAACTGGCAAGACAACCCTCTCGGCCGACAGTCGTCGCCGGTTGATCGGTGATGATGAGCACTGCTGGACAGAGAGCGGTGTCTTCAATATCGAGGGAGGATGTTACGCCAAGTGCATTGGACTGAGTGCGGAGAGTGAACCGGAGATCTACGAGGCGATTCGTTACGGCAGCGTGCTGGAGAACACGGTCCGCGATCCGGTCACGCGGGAAGTGGACTATGACGATGTCTCACTGACGCAGAATACACGGGCTTCTTACCCGATCGAGTATATCCCCAACGCCAAGATCCCCTGCGTGGGTGGACATCCCAGTAATGTGATCCTGCTCACCTGTGACGCCTTTGGCGTCCTGCCGCCCGTCAGCAAGCTGACTCCCGAGCAGGCGATGTACCATTTCATTAATGGTTATACCGCCAAGGTGGCGGGAACCGAGATGGGTGTGGACGAGCCCGAGGCGACCTTCTCGGCCTGTTTTGGCGCTGCCTTCCTGGTCATGCACCCGACCGTCTATGCCGAGATGCTGGCTGCCAACATGAAGGAACATGGAGCCACGGCCTGGTTGATCAACACCGGATGGACTGGCGGTGCCCACGGTACCGGGGAGCGAATGAACCTGCCACATACACGAGCGATCATCGATGCCATCCATGATGGCCAGCTGGCCGATGTGGAGACCGTCGAGGATGCGGCTTTCGGACTTGCGATTCCCCAGCAATGCCCGGGCTGTCCAACCGAGGTCCTTGTGCCTCGTAATACCTGGGCGGATGTTGAACAGTATGATCAAACGGCACGCCAGCTGGCGGAACTGTTCCACAAGAATTTCCAGCAGTATTCGGACGAGGCGAGCGAGGCAATTCGCTCCGCGGGTCCCAAGATCGAGATTGCTTCTTCCTGAATAACCATGGAACAAGGCGGTCATCCCCAAGAGCAGCCGTTGGCACTGGAGCTTGACGAGGAAGCCTGCCAGTGCATCGTGGAGTCCACGTTCCTGGCCGGCTGCGAACTGGTCGAGGAGACCGATTCGACCAACGACGATTGCCTTGCGGCATTTCGCAGTGGTCAAATCAAGCAGCATCCCTGGTTGTTCGTGGCGAATCACCAGCGACGAGGGCGCGGACGATCCGGCAATCGCTGGTGGTCCGCTGCAGGGGCGCTGACTTTCAGTATCTCCATCTCGCTGGAAGATCCGGCCAATCAGTCCCTGCTGTCGTTGCTCTCGGCTGTTGCCTGTTGTGATGCCCTCGAGAAGGTTGCCGGCTGTCCCCAGCTGGAGATCAAGTGGCCGAACGATATTTACTGCCAGGGTCGCAAGCTGGCTGGAATCCTGATTGAATCCCCGGCGGTGGGCGAGATACTGGTGCTGGGGATCGGGATCAACCTTAATAACTCCACCCGGCAGGCACCCGGGGAGATCGCCAGGAAGGCAAGTGCAGTGGCCGATATAATCGGTACGACCGTTTCACCACAAAACGTTCTGACCGGTGTATTGCATGAAATCGAACTCCAGTTGGCCTCTCTGCGTACAAATAGCCTGTCAATTACAGACCAGTGGCGTGCACGTTGTATGTTAAAGGGAAGGACTGTTGGCATCCGCCAGGGGGACCTTCTTGTGCAGGGTGTGTGCCAGGGGATCGACGACCTGGGACACCTTGTTGTCATGGATCAGGGCGAGGCCACCAGACTGGCCTCCGGGAGTGTCGAGTGGATCGATCAAATCGATCCAGGGGAGTAGGCAGGTCGTTGCCAGATGCCCCTGTTGCCAGGCGATCTTCTCCCCCAGGCTAAAGAAAAAGAGACATGTCAAGTGAAACACCTGCCCTTGATACGGGCACCGATACCAGTGATTCCAACAGCTTTTCCGAGGACAGCGTGAAGCTGGCTGGTCGCCTCCGTGGTGCAGACCGAATCGCCATCGCGGCCTTTATCCTGACGGGCTTCCTGGCCCTGGTTTACGAGATCTGCTGGATGAGGCAGTCCACGCTGATTCTCGGCTCCACCACGTTTGCGGTCAGCACCGTACTGGCAGTTTTCCTCGGCGGCCTGGCTCTGGGAAACTACTTCTTTGGCCGGATCTCGAAACACCACCGACAGCCAATGCGGCTTTATGCCAACCTGGAAATCGGTGTCGGGCTTCTGGTCCTGGCCTCGCCGTTCCTGCTGCAGTTTGTCGATTCGCTCTACGCCTCGATCTACGACAACGTGACAGGCAACCTGATGTTGCTCTCCCTGCTGCGGATGGGACTGATCAGTATCTGCCTGTTGCCTCCCACGATCCTGATGGGGGGGACGTTGCCCCTGCTCTGCCGACATTTTGTTCGTGAGTCGACTGGTATCCTTCCATCGATCAGCTGGCTCTATGCGATGAACACGCTTGGAGCAGCAGTTGGTTGTGCGATTTGTGGATTCGTCCTGATCCCCTACGTCGGTATTTCCACCTCGGTCATCGTCGGTGGTGCAACAAATATCCTCCTTGGGCTGCTGCTTCGCAGCCTCACTTTCACCGAGCCCGAACCCTACGTGGAACTTGAGCCGGAGG
>JAPYUD010000088.1:6797-10122 GCA_029936215.1 Pirellulaceae bacterium
CTTCGCAGCCTCACTTTCACCGAGCCCGAACCCTACGTGGAACTTGAGCCGGAGGAGATGGAGAGTGATGAGGACGTGGACGACGACGAGGACGAGCAAGAGTGGGACGAGGAGGAGGAATGGGACGAGGAGGAGGAGGAATGGGAGCCGCTGAGTGTTCGCACGGTGATGTCCTGGCTTTTCTTTTTCACCGGTTTTGTGGCTCTCGGCCACGAGGTGGTCTGGACTCGTTTCCTTTCTCTCGTGCTGCATAACAATGTCTACACTTACACGCTCACGCTCTCGGTGATCCTGCTTGGCATGGTCATTGGCAGCTTGATTATCAGTCGTACCCCGGATCATTCGGAACGGCATATCTTTCGTTTTGGGATGGTCCAGATCGCCTCGGCGATCCTTGTCTTCCTGGTCCTGATGTTGCCCGCAGGGCTCTGGCAGCGATGGATGGATCCCCAGTCGATCACTGCCCAGCTCGGGGTTGTCTCGCTGGTGATGCTGGTGCCGGCGATCTTTGCAGGAATCTCTTTTCCTCTGGGGATTCGCCTGGTGCTCGAGGATGCCTCGCACGCCGGTTCCGGGGTCGGACGGATGGCGGCCATCAACACGCTTGGTGGTATCACCGGTTCACTGGCTGTTGGATTCCTGATGCTTCCCTGGATCGGCCTGGAGAACACGCTCCGTGCCATCACCGGGATTGGCATGCTGGTGGGGATTTTTGCATGGTTGATGCTGGAAGGAAGCTTGCAGGTGAAACGTCGCGGCTGGCTGATTGTCCTTTTCAGTGTTTTCTGGTTACTGATCAGCCTCTCGAGCAACTCTCCCCTGGTTCCCCGCAAGCGGCTTCCTGGTGATTTCCTGGCGGCAGGCCGACAACTTGCTGCAGAGCCGGAGGAAGGTGTTGGATCCTACATGGCAGTCCTGCAGGATGGGAGCAACCTGGACCTCGAGGTCAATCGCATGTGGCAGGGGACCGATCGCAAGAACCACCAGACCACGGCCGCCCACATCCCGATGCTGTTCCATTCCAATCCTCGCTCGGTGCTGGTAGTGGGGCTTGGCACGGGCCAGACTGCCAGGTCCTTCCTGGTGCACGATATCGACAAGCTCGATTTTGTCGAGATTGAACAGGGGCTGGTGAACCTGGTGCTGGATCATTTTGATGGTGCAACCTGGATGAGCCGTGACGAGGTGGAGATGATCATCGACGATGGGCGGAATTATCTTTCACACACCTCGAAAACGTATGACCTGATCTCCCTGGAAGTGGGCCAGGTTTTCCGCCCCGGCGTGGCCACTTTTTATACCCGGGAGTTCTACCAGGAAGCCAGGGAGCGGCTCACGCCAGGTGGTGTGATCTGCCAGTTTGTGCCGATGAACTTCCTCACGCGTGAGGATTTCCGCTCGGTTGTCGGTACCTTTGTCGAGACCTTTCCGCAGAGCGTGCTCTGGTATAACACGTCCGAGCTCTTGCTGATTGGTACGAATGCAGAACGGATCGAGTTACCGGAATCCCGGATCAGCTACCTGGAGACCGAGGCGATCCAGCAGGAACTTGATTTCGCCTACTGGGGCGGCGGGCGGCAGTACCTGCAGAAGAAACATGTCTTCCTGGGTGGTTTTCTCAGTGGCCCCCGCCAGCTCAAGGAGATGACTGCCGGGGCGGAGATCTATGTCGACGACCGGCCCCTGCTGGAATACCTTCGCCTGCGGGACCTGGAATACCATCGCCCGGTGATCGAGTTGATCGAGGATCATCTCACGCCGCTGTCATCGATACTCGAGAAACCGCTCTCCAGGGCACTGATCGCTTCCAGTCACCGGGTACGGCGGGACAACCTCCGTAGTATTCTCACCGACCAGTACGTGGAAGCAGGAAACCGGCTGTTCGATGCCGGGGACCCGCGTGGCGGGATGGTGATTCTCTACTACGCGTCCAGCCTGTCCCCCAACCATGCCGCTGCCAATTCCAACATCGGCGATCGTCATCTCCAGCAGCAGGAGATCAGGCAGAGTATTAATTTCTACCTGCGAGCGGTCAATATCGATAATAACCTGGCCTCGATTCACAGCCGCCTGGGATATCTTTATCTCCAGGTCAACGAACCGGCGCGTGCCCGGCTCCATCTGGAGGAGGCCCTGAGGGTGTCGCCCGATGACCTGCAATCAGCGATGGTGCTTGCGGACCTGCTCAGCACACATCCGGATGCCTCGATCCGTGACGGGGAAAAAGCACTCCAGCTTGTCGGTGCGTTATTGCAACAGGGCGGGGAATCCAACTGGCAGGTCCTGATCACGGCCGCGGCGGCGATGGCGGCCAGTGATGACTTTGATGCAGCCGTGGAAGCCTGTGAGAGGGCGCTGGAACTGCCAGGAGTGAACCTGGAGATCCAGCAGAACATTCGCCTGCGGCTGAACCGCTACAAGAACAAGAACCTGTTCCTGATGGCTCCCACTCCGGTACCCGGTTCTCCCCCCGGCGGTACAGGCTTGCCTCCTGCGACAGGGTTTCCGCCCGCTGCTCCCTCCGGCGGCGCTGTCCCAACTCCTCTGCCAGGCCCCCTGCAGCCGTGACGCATGGTTTCCTGGAGTGCTGCTTACTTCTTGATTGTGACCTCGCCACCGGTTTTGACCACGGCGGGAGCCTGCGGATCGTCATCGATCAGATCAGAGTTTACTACCTCGGTTCGGGAATGACCCTCGGTCCGTAACTGGGCATGTCCATTGTTGCCTACCAGGCAGGCGCGGATGGTGAGTCGCGACGCGCCACCGACCGAGATGCCACTGCGTCCGTTTCCCCGACAGGTCAGGCCTACCAGTTCCACGTTACTGACTCCATCGTGGGCGTTGACCCCGTCGAGCCGGAATCCCTGCACGACCAGGTCAGCAATAAAGACGTGGCGAGCCTCGTAGACGGTGACCCCGACTTGCTTGTGGGTACAGGTCAACGGGTAATCCTCGGGCAGCTTGTTTTCCTCGGTGCGAAAGTAGATTTTTCGCCTGTGCAGGGACCACTGGAGCGGCTCCAGGGAGGGATACAGGCCGTTGCCACCATCAGCGCGCGGCGCGGGACGACCGTCGTTAAAGATCAGCATCGTCCTGGAGTCCGGTGTGAAGCGATAGAGGTCTTTCTTTACCGGTTTCCAGATGTCCCTGGAAATCTCCTCTGTTCCGTCCAGCACCGCCCCGTTGCCCTGGATGACGAACGGGCGTGTGGCAAAGCCGCTGTTGCGACCTCCCTGCACGGTGACCGATTCCCGGTAAGGAGTACCGGTATTGGCAATGATCACATGGTCTCCCTTGTGAGCCAGTTTCATTGCCCGGCCGATTG
>JAPYUD010000615.1:0-1982 GCA_029936215.1 Pirellulaceae bacterium
TGGCAACACCTCGGGAATTACGTCCCGGCGAGAGACAATTCAGGCGGCGCGGCGACGACGGGGGATACCATCGGCGGCGATCGCCTGGACAACTTCCTGGCCAAGTGCATCAATCTCGACGATCAGCTTGTCGACCCGGCTGGTAAAGAACATGTAGGCAATCAGCGCCGGGATGGCGACCGAGAGTCCCGCGGCCGTGGTTATCAGGGCCTGTCCAATCCCGCCGGCCAGCAGTTCCGGTTGGCCCATCGCCCCGGCGGCCACGATGGCATTGAAGGCCTTGATCATGCCCAGCACCGTCCCGAGCAATCCCAGCAGGGGACAGACCGTGGCGACCCCGTTGATCACTCGCAGGTGCTTGCGGAGCCCGTTGGCTACCCGTTCCCCGCTGTCAATAATCGCCTGTTCTACCTCCACGCCCGAATGCCCCCACTTTCGACTGGCGGCGGCAAACACCATCGCAATCGGGCTGCGATTCGCCTTACATATCTTCAACGCCTGCTTGCGGTCGAGTTCCCCGTTTCTCAACTGGTCGAGGAAGTTCTTGACGAAAGGCCGTGGAATAATCCGGCCGCGACGCAGGCTGATCCCTCGCTCAAAGACGAACATCAAGAGGATGAATGAGCAGATGGCGATCGGGACCATCAACACACCACCACTGGTAACCATGCTCAGGACGCTCTGCGAGGCGGGAGCCTGCTCGACAGTAGTCGCCTCGGCGCCGGGGACAGCCGGTTGCTGAGCAACGAGCATCGGTGCGGCGGCCAGGAGAAGAATGCCGGCCAGCAGGAGCAGTTGCCAGCCCGTTTTTTTTGATCGAATTGCAAGCATTTCCATATCCCTGCTTGATTCCCACCCGATTCCTTCCGGGCAGGAACCGGCCTTTCCCTGGCCGTTGTCCCTGTTTTTCCCACCATCTGTTTCAAGACAGCGAAAATACGCAAAGCTTAACGGCACCTGCCAGGATCCAACCATGGCGTAACGGTGCGCTTTCTATTATCGGCAGGTGAAAGTGAAGATAATGAGGGTAGAAATCAAGCGAGTTTCTCCTTTCCCCCGCATGGCCCACCGGCCGGGAGTCCTTCTATAATTCTTCCATGATTGAAAATGCCTATATCGCCTACCCGATCGGCATCCTGGCCGGTTTCCTCGTCACCATGATCGTCATCGGTGGCATCCAGGCAGCCGGGCACAAGATCAGCCCCCCGCCAGTGGACCTGGACTTCCAGGATCCCGTCGCACTCCGGGAATATGTCACCCAGGCCCCGGCCACGGAGCTTCTCTGGGTCCCACTGGCCTACCTGGTCGGCCCGTTTGGTGGAACGCTCGCAGCGGCCTGGATCGTGCAGGAGAACTCCGCCTTGCTGGCGGCCGTGATTGGCCTCCCCATGCTGGCAATGGGAATCACGATGGTAAGAAAGTACCCTGGGCCGGCCTGGTTCAACGTCGCCGCGCTCGTCGCCTTCCCGGCCGGCGTCTCGGCAGCGGCCCTGCTGGCAATCGAGTTATTTACAGCAGGCTAGGCAAAAGCGGTTTACTTCTTGCCCAGGTGGGCGTCGAACCAGTCGGCGAACTCCTTGACCTCGTCCGCCTCGGCGTCCCAGCCATGGTCCTCTTCCGGCATCGTCTTGAGCGTCGCGGTCACACCCGCCTTCTTGAAGCGGGCCATGATCAGCGTGGCCTGCTGGATCGGCACCAGCCGGTCCGCATCGCCGTGGATAATCAGTGTCGGTGGATCATCCTCCGATACGTGGTTCACCGGCGAGATGGCAATCAGCCGCTGTCGCACCTCTTTCTCATCGCTCACCCGCTCGATCAGCAGCGTCTGCTGGTCAAACTCATAAAAGTCGACTGCCGCCAGGAAGGGGTTTCGGCCACCCAGCAGTTCTCGGACATGCTTGTCAAAATGCCCGTCATCGACACCGTAGTTGAGGAAATCGGTCGGCGGAAAATAAGCGATCACCGCCTGCACACGGCTCGAC
>JAPYUD010000089.1:0-10089 GCA_029936215.1 Pirellulaceae bacterium
CGGGGCAAAGACCTACTTCACCCATGCCCAGCAGATGTGGGATACCTGGCGAGCCGGCGAGCTGCCAGCCTTCGTCAAGGGTGTCGACATGGTGATGGTCGAGGATGACGGCTCCGACCAGTGGCGCGAGCTGCAGCAGCAGGCCCAGCAGGGCCCGGTCCAGGTGCCGGCAGACTGATCTGCGTCAGCAGGTGTCCCAGCGGACCTTCACGACCAAGCTGGCCACGGCCTTAATCCTCGCTGCCGGAGGAGAGGTCTTCAAGGTGTTCCTCGACAGCGGATCCTGGCTTGTCGAGCCGGTTTGTACAGTCGATGAAAAACCAGCTGAGGGCACTTAACACGTACATCCCGGCAACAACCATGAACAGGGGGTTGTAGTCGGTGACGAGTTTGCTTGCCCCGTCGATGATTGTCTCGGTGGTGAAATAATCCAGGAATGGACCGGCAAACAGAAGCATGGTAATTCCGCCAATCCCACCTGCCGTGTTGATGATGCTGAAGACCGATGCCGAGCAGCGGCCACCCATGTCCGTACAGGTTCCCCAGACGGTAGGCTGGCTCCAGTCAGTGAAGAACTTGACCACGAAAAAGCAGCCCGCTGTCATGTAGCCGTTTTCCTGGTTGATGGCAACCAGCATCATCCCGGCAGCGATGAACTTCCCGGTAAACCCGACCGCGGTACGGGACCAGCGGCGGCTACCGGTCCATTTGATCAGCAGGTCATTCAGAACTCCTCCAACCAGTCCGCCGATGGCTCCACCAAACAATGGCAGGCTGGCGAGGAATCCGACGGCGACATAATCAAAACCGCGGTCAATGAAGTAGCTTGCCATCAGCGAAAGATAGATAAAGTCAGCTCCGGCATTCAGGAACTGCTGGAAGATGAAAACCGCCATGCTTCGGTTCTGGATTGCCTGTCCGAATTTAAGTACGGCCCCGCTTGATCCGTCAAACTCTTTCCCCTCTCCTACTTCACGGATCAGATCCAGTTCGGCTGCGTTTACCTGGGGATCTTCCTCGGGGGTATTGCGGAAAAACAGGAAGAAGATGATGGCAAAAAGAACGCCCGCTGCTGCCATCACCACCAGCGCCCAGCGCCAGGAAAGTCCACAGACTCCCATCAGCAGGGTGGCCATGATGATCAATGACATCGCACCACCGAAACGGCCGAAAAAGCTGGCAATAATCCCCTGGCAGGTGGTCCGTGAAGAGAGGGGGAGCCAGTTCCTGGTGATCTTTGCCAGGTGGGGATAACCACCCGACTGGCTGGCACCAAAGAGCATTCTCAACGCTCCCAGGCCATAGACATTCCCGGTCAGTCCAAACAGGGGAAGAATCAGCGACCAGGCCAGGATGATGACGCCCAGCAGCATGAAGGAACCGAACAGGTCGGCGAGAATGCCACTGGGAATCTGGCCGGCCGTGTAGGTGAAGTTGAAACAGTTCTCAATGTTCCCCAGCGTGGTATTGGAAAAATTATACTCGTCACGAAGTTGGACCCGGATGATGCCCCATGTATAGCGGTGCAGGTAGAGAAACCAGGAGGCCCCGCAGGCCAGTGAGAACATCACCCAACGGCGATTGGTGGGCTGTTCTTCTGAGGATGCGACTGCTTCCATCGAAACGGGCTCTCGACAGGGAGAAGTGGTGGGTCGTTGAATCGTGTGGCCGCGATCACTATAACATGACCGATTCTGCAGTTGAAAGAATGTTTACCCAGGGAAGAGGAAACAGTCCCCGTGAAGATCCAGGATATCCGTACTCACGTTGTTGCCGAGAAGCGTAACTTCCTGTTCGTCGTGGTGGAAACCGATGAAGGGATCATCGGCGTGGGCGAGGCCGGCATCACCTGGCGGGAGGATGCGGTTGCCGGTTTTATCGAAGCCCTCAAGCCTGTTCTGATCGGCGAGGACCCGATGCGGACTGAGCACCTCTGGCAAGTGATGTTGCGATGCGGATTCTTTCCAGCTAACCGGATTGGTACGGCTGCCATCAGTGCTATCGATATTGCGCTCTGGGACATCAAGGCCCGGGCCCTGGATGTTCCGCTTTACCAGTTGCTCGGCGGCAAGGTACGAGACCGGGTGGTCTGCTATCCCCATGCTGTTGGCGATACGCCTGCCGAGCTTGCCGACCATGCCCGCCAGCTTGTTTCCGAGGGGTGGCAGTTCATACGCTTCAACTTTCCCGAGCGAGGTAAAGTGCTGGAGCCGCGACAGGCGATCCGGGACGGGATCGAGCATGTCACGGCAGTCCGCGAGGCAGTCGGAGAGGAAATCGAGTTGATCATCGATGTCCACACCCGCCTCGATCCGCATGATGCGATGACCTTCTGCCGCCAGGTGGAGCCGCTTGGTCTTTTCTTTGTTGAGGATCCGGTGCGATCCGAGAATCCCGGGGTGCTTGCCCGCCTCCGCTCCCAGACCGGGGTGCCGATTGCGATGGGCGAGCAGTACTCGACCAAGTGGGAGTTCCGCCAGGTAATCGAGAACGAGTGGATTGATTTCTGCCGGCTCGACCTTTGCATCGTGGGGGGTATCACCGAATCCCTGAAGGTCGCTGGCTGGTGTGAAACACACTACATCCCGATTGCTCCCCACAATCCGCTGGGCCCGGTCTCCACGGCTGCCTGCCTGCACCTGGACCTGGCCACCAGTAACTTTGCCGTGCAGGAATGTGCCCGGGTGCCCGGCACGGTACTGGCCGAGCTATTCCCGCAGCAGGTCCCGTTTGAGGCAGGTTATCTGCTGCCGCCGGAAGGGCCCGGGCTAGGAATCACGATCGACGAGTCAGCAGTCGCCGCCTTCCCGCCGATGCAGGGCAACTCACCACGGCTGGAGCGGGAAGACGGGTCGTTTACGAACTGGTAGTTCCCTGTACGCGAGGTCCCCTCTGATGAAACAGCAGCGACTTTGTTTTCTCCTCGCGATCGCGATTGCCAGCTTGCTGGCAGCATATGCAAGCGCGCAGGATGACCTTGCCGACTCGCTGGGTGAGCGAATTATTGACAAGACGCAGGTGGCCCGTGAGCTCCGGCAGTTTGTCAGCCAGCGAGTGCCACCGTTGGAACTTGCCGCTGATGCGACAGCCTGGAAGCGTGAGGCGAGCAGCCTGCGCCGGCAGGTCCTGCGGGATGTTGTTTTTCGTGGTGTCCCGGCCAGCTGGCGCCGTCCTTCTCCGGTGGTGGAGTGGCTCGACCGGATCGAGACCGCAGAGGGTTACTCGATCCGCAAGTTGCGAGTTGAGGCACTTCCTGGACTCTGGATCCCGGCACTCCTTTACGAGCCAGACAAGCTGGAGGGGAAGGTACCCGTGATCCTCAACGTGAACGGGCATGCGGCGACGGGAAAGGTGACCAGTTACAAGCAGATCCGCTGTATCAACCAGGCCAAGCAAGGGATGCTGGCACTCAACCTGGAATGGATTGGCATGGGCCAGCTCCGCAGCGATGGTTACTCCCATAACCACCTGGGCCTGCTCGATCTCTGTGGTCGTAGTGGCTTGAGTGTTTTTTACCTTGCCATGTCACGGGGTATCGACGTGTTGCTAGATCACCCGCATGCCGACCCTGAGCGAATGGCGGTGACCGGACTTTCCGGGGGAGGCTGGCAGACGATCATCCTCAGCTCACTTGATACCCGGGTCAGGCTGGCGGTGCCGGTAGCCGGGCATAGTGGGATCCTGCATCGGCTGGAACATCGCAGCAGCATCGGTGACCTGGAACAGGTCCCCTGTGACCTGGTATCGATTGCCGATTACACCCAGTTGACTGCCATGATGGTCCCGCGACCGACCCTCTTGATATACAACCAGCGAGACAACTGTTGTTTTGTTTCCGGCGATGTGAAACCGAATATCGTGGATCCGGTAATCCCGTTTTTCAAGCAGGCGGGCGCGGAAGACCATGTTGCTTACCACGAGAATACGGACCCGGGAACACATAATTACGACCTGGACAATCGCCAGCAGCTTTACCGTTTTCTCAGCAAGCATTTTCTTGGCAAGGAGGATCCCACGCTTACCGAGATTGAATCGGCCGATGAGGTTCTCTCCGATGAGCAACTCCAGGTACCGCTTCCTGCGGACAATGCCACATTCCATTCGCTGGCTGCCGATGCCGCCCGAAATCTTCCCAGGGTGCCAGCCAGGTCAACACCACGGCTTCGTCGAGGCGAGTTACGGGAGGTTCTGCGCATTCCATCAACACGTGCCCGGCTGGTGCCATCCAGCGTGGCCCCCAGGATGGGCTTCTATCGTTACGTGGTTTCCTTCGACGAGCTGGGACTTTCTGCCGCGGCGGTGGTACTGGAACAGAAAGACCCTTCTGCGACCGCACTGGTCCTTGCCGATAGCGGGTTTGCGTCCCAGTCCGGCACGGTCAAGGAGTTGCTCGATAGTGGGCACCGGGTGATCTGCATCGATCCGCTACTCGTTGGCCAGGCAGCCCCCCCGGATTCGATCGGGGCCAATGCCATGCTGATTGGTACGGTTGGCGAGCGGCCCCTGGGAATCCAGGTGGCTCAGCTGATGGCAGCCATCGAGGCACTTGCCGGAGAACACGGATTCAGCGGGCTCGTGATTCACTCTGCCGGGCCGCGCACCAGCCTGGCGGCGATCTGCGCCGCTGCGCTGGATGGTGACAGGACAATTGATGACGTGGTGACAGCCGGCATGCCCGATTCGCTCAAGACATTTCTTGAACCCGGCCATTCCTTCAACCAAACGCCCGAGATCTATTGTTTCGGGTTGCTGCAAAAATTTGATATTCCCCAGTTACGCTCGTTAATGGACGATCCGCTGGCCCCTTGATTGTGGCTTCGCCCCGCCGATTCCTGCTCAATATGCAACCGCTGCCCGGTCGATGGGATGAACAACGTAGTCCTTTCGGCAGAAACTTGAATTGCGACCGGCAGGAGGCTGACCTAAACTGGTGATAGTCAGTTGAAGTGAGTTCGAGGCAGGGACCCAAGATGCCGTATCCAGGCCACCATCATCCACGGATTTCGCGCCGGACAGCCCTTCAGGCTGGAGCCGTGGGGCTGCTGGGCATGGGGATGAATCACCTCGAGGCATTACAGGTGGCCCCGCTGCCAGCCGGGGTAAAGCGACCGGCGGCGACGGCCAAGCGGGTCATTTACATCTTCCTTTCCGGGGGACTGGCCCAGCACGACAGCTTCGATATGAAGCCGGATGCTGCAGATGATGTGCGTGGCGAGTTCAAGCCAATCCAGACGCGGACGCCAGGCCTGCAGATCTGTGAGCACCTGCCCCAGCTTGCCGAGCGCAGCGAGATGTGGGCGATCTGCCGGTCCCTGACCCATGCATCCAACGAACACTCCCAGGGTCACCACATCATGTTGACCGGGCGTTCGGACATGCCAGCCGGGTTCAGTGGCAGCAAGCCGCAGGCAATTGACTGGCCATCGATTGCCTCGATCGCGAAGGTTGCCACCCGCCCACAGAACAACCTGCCACCGGCCATCGTGCTTCCGGAAAGGCTCGTCCATTACTCTGGCCGCGTGATCCCGGGCCAGTTTGCCGGCAAGATGGGGGAAGAGAACAATCCCTGGTTCATCGAGGCATCCCCCTATCACACCACCTCCTACGGGGCTTTCCCGGAGTACCAGTTCGATCACCAGGAGCGAGGGAACAAGGACGAGCGTCTCTTCCAGGCGCCCAACCTGTCACTTCCTCACGGTTTCTCGCGTGGCCGGTTTGATGCCCGCGTGGGCTTGCTTGGGAAGCTGGCCAGCCAGCGGCGGGAACTGGACCAGTTTGCCCGTACCGAGCAGTTTGACAGGTACCGGCAGGGCGTGATCTCGCTGTTGACGGATACCAAGGTGCATCACGCACTGGACGTGACGAACGCGGACGAGAAGATCCAGCAGCGATATGGCAAGAACGCTTTTGGCTGGTCCCTGTTGATGGCCCGGCGGTTGGTCGATGTCGGGGTTAACATGGTCCAGGTGAACCTGGGAAATGATGAAACCTGGGATACCCACGGGAATGCTTTCCCACACCTGAAGGACAATCTCTTTCCACCGACCGACAAGGCGGTCTCGGCGCTGCTGGATGACCTGGCCGAGAGTGGTCAGCTCGATGAGACGCTGATCGTGATGGCTGGAGAGTTCGGCCGGACTCCCAAGATCACCCTGTTGCCTGAGCATTACAAGCTCCCAGGCCGTGATCACTGGGGAGCCGTGCAGACCGTCTTCTTTGCCGGTGGTGGTGTGCGGGGCGGCAACGTGATCGGTGCCTCTGACAGGAATGGAGCCTACCCGGCGGACCTGCCACAAAGGCCGGAGCACATGGCTGCCACGATTTACCAGGCACTCGGAATTCCCCCCACGGCTGCCTGGTACGACAAGCTCAATCGGCCAAGCCATATTTACCATGGCGATCCGATCCAGGGGCTGATCTCGTAGATCCTGCTGATCTACCAGGGAAGTGAGAAGGTCTTCACGTTGGTGAGGAACTTGATTGCCTCGATAACGCCTTCCTTGATACCCAGCCCGGAGTCTTTCACACCGCCAAAGGGGGAGGCCTCGATGCGGTAGCCGGGAACCTCGTTGATATTGACGGTTCCCGAGCGAATTCGCTTGACCGCCTCGATTGCCCGGTCGATATCGCGAGTCACGATTCCCGAGGAGAGTCCAAAGGCGGTCGAGTTTGCAACTTCAATGGCGTCATCCAGGTCCCGCACCGACAGGATGGGAGCCAGCGGTCCGAAAGATTCCTCGACCACCATCTTGCAGTCACGTGGCACGTTGTCAATCACCGTCGGTTCCATCTGAGCTCCGCTGCGATTGCCGCCATAAAGAACCCTGGCGCCGGCCTCCACCGCCTGCTGGACCACCGTTTCCAGTTCGATTGCGGCGGCCTCGTCAATCACGGTACCGACCCGGGTCGCTTCATCTGCCGGATCTCCACAGGTGTACTCGGCGGAAGTGGCTACCAGTCGGGAGGTGAATTCTTCCAGGATGTCGTCATGAATCAGTAGTCGCTTGACCGCAGTACATCGCTGGCCGGAGTTCCGGAAACACCCCTCGGATGCCAGCTTCACCGCCAGATCCATGTCGGCATCCTCGAGGATGATCAGGGGTGCGTTGCCGCCCAGTTCCAGGCATGTTTTCTTGTAACCTGCCAGGGTGGCGATCTTCTTGCCAACTCCCGTGCTGCCGGTAAAGCTCACCAGCTCCACGCGTGGGTCACTGATCATCGGTTCGATCACCGTGGAATTGTCACCCAGAAGCACGCTCAGCATGTTCGCCGGAAGGCCGGCCTGGTAGAGCAGCTCCACCAGCCGTACCGCGGTCAGTGGGGTCCGCTTGGGGGGCTTGAGAATCACCGGGACGCCGGCTGCTACTGCCGGAGCCAGCTTGTGGACGACCTGGTTGAGCGGGTGGTTAAAGGGAGTGATTGCCAGCGCCAGCCGAACCGGTTCCCGCGTGGTGAAGATCTTACGCTGCTTGCCCTGCGGAGAGACATCACAGGAGAAGATCTGCCCGTCATCGCGGAGGGCTTCCATGGCTGCAAACTGCAGGACATCCGAAGCACGTCCGACCTCGTACCGGGTCTCGCGCATGCAGAGTCCTGATTCACTCATGATCAGGTGGGCAAACGATTCGGTTTCCTTGAGTAGCGCGTCGCGCGCCTTAAGCAGGACCTGGCTGCGCTGGTAACGCGTCAGACTCTCTGCTGGCTCGACCGCTGCGGCCATCGCCTGTTCCGCATCTGCCGGGCTTGCCATGGTGACGGTGCCGACCGGCTCTCCGTTGTAGGGATTGAAAACCTCCAGCAGGTTCTCGCTCTCGATTGCCTCGCCGGCGATATAGCTTGTCAGGTGAAGCGGACTTGTTGTATTCATAGCACCACCCCGTTACAGGCAAAGTCAAAGATGTCAAAGTTTCTCGGGTCGTCCTTGGCCCGGGCCAGGTATTGTTCGTTGAGTGGGTGGGAGAAAATGAGCGGGACCATTTCCTCAAAGCGGCCCCCATGGCTGCGAAGGCCCCCGGTCAGCAGTTGCAGGTCATGGTCCGCCGGGGTCCGGCCCAGGACCACGTGGCGATCGGAGAGCACGGTCAGGTCTCCGATACGGTCGGCAGGAAGCTCCAGCAGTTGTGCAGCCGTCTCACGGTCGTGAACCTCGGTGACTCCAGGCAGGTCGAGGATCCAGGCAGCAATGCCTGTACTCTCCATGCCGTCGGCCAGGTGGACCATGACCAGGGAACCGAGTGCCCCGTGGTGGGCCACGTATGGATCGGTGATCGGGCAGATCACCTTCACGCCAGGACCGAACTGTTCGGCCAGCATGGTCTCCAGGTAAATCACGTTGGGCGTGCCATCAGGGAGGTTCTTGGAATTCATGCCATGGTCTGCCGTGGCAGCTACCACCGCTCCCGTCGCAAGCAACCGGGCCAGTTCAACGTCCATGGCTCGATGAAATTCAAGCGACTCGGCCTTGTCCGGTGAGAACTTGTGTTGCATGTAATCGGTGAGTGAAAGGTAAAGGAAATCGGCCATCCCCTTTTCCAGCAGGGCAACCCCGGCGCGCAGTACAAACAGGCTTGCTTCGGCACTGTAGATCTCGGGAGTCGCCTGGCCGACGAGTTCTTCCACGCCTTCAATGCCGTGACTTTCGATTTGTGCCTCGTTCGCTTTTTCAGCAGAGAAGGCGATACCGGAAAGACCCTTGGAGAGGATGTCCCGGAGTTTCTCCTTGGCAGTTACCACGGCAACCTTGCGGCCTGCCCTGGAAGCGGCAGCAAAAATAGTCTCGGCTCGCAGGTAATCGGCCGAGTTCATCATCACTTCCTCGTCACTCTCCGGATCCAGGAAAAAATTCCCCGAGATGCCGGTGATCGATGGCGGGGCCCCGGTGGCAATTGCCGCGTTATTGACATTCGTGAACGAGGGGAGGGCACCCCGTGCCATACCTCGGTAACCGTTTGTCGCCATCGCCTCGACCGTTGGCATGCAGCCCTCGGTGATCGATGTTGCCAGGTAATCGTCCTCGCAGCCGTCAATGCAGATTACTACCACCGGTACTGCCGGGGGCCGGTACTGCCGGCCATTGACGTTCAGGGGAGTGGTGCTGAAGTTCATCGGGGATGTCACTTCCATGACCTGATCTGCATGGCTGGATAGTAAAAAACAGGAGTCTTTATATGTACGAGAGACGAGGTTGCCGGGCAACCAGACAGGACGCCGAATGCGCTGTTTGTCTCCTCGGCGACTCGTTGATATGCTGACAACTCCTGCCGGCAAAGATGGCCGGCACGACGAGTACCGCAAGGATGAAACGAGAGGTCGATTATTGGCCATGGCTGTTTCCACCGGCAAGAAGCTGGTTTATTCCCTGGTGGCCGTGGTGCTTGTCGCAGCGGCCGTGGAAGTGGTGCTGCGCTGTGTCTACTTCCAGATCAAGGCGACCTCGCAGCTTGCAGTACAGACCACCGTCGAGATGTTCAAGGACCGGGCGGGCAGGCAGGCTGCCACGGATGTGATCGAGCGTTTTAAGGATACTCGTCAGCCGACCTGGCGAGCCTTCTTTGGTGAGCAGGGGAGCGACTTGCGGGAACAGTTTGAGCAGCATTACGAGCAGGAGTTTATCCGCCTGGTGGAAGCCTGCCGCAAGATCGACAGTACCCTGGTGGTGCTCTACCTCCCCTCGACCGATCCGGAAAGTCCAGACCATTGCTCCGAAACGCCTAGCCGTACTTTTTTTGAACGGATTACCGGGGAACAGGGAGTACCACTGGTCGACCTGACAGCGGCCATCCGGGAACATCCCTGGCAGGATGTGACACTGCTTCCGGAGGATGACCATTTCTCGCGACTGGGCAACCGGGTTGTCGCCAGCCGCCTGTCTGAAGTCCTTGGCTCGCTCAAGGAGAATCGCTGTAATCTCACCTACAACGGGACACCGGCGGTTTGTGCAGATCTCAAGCCGGGGACGAGCATACAGTGGGAACTGCATTCCGCGTTACCATTCCAGGTGACAACCAATGCCCAGGGGTTTCGTGGAGAACAGGACGTGGAGGTCTCCGGCAAACGGCAACGGATCCTGCTGCTGGGTGACTCCTACAC
>JAPYUD010000090.1:0-9967 GCA_029936215.1 Pirellulaceae bacterium
CCGCTCACCGGCTCGCAAGTGGACATTCAACAGCAGCAGGGATTCAGGACCATCCGCTGTGGGCCACTGAAATCGTGCAAACAGGTGCTTGGAGAGGTTGTAGTAAGTACCGCTGTCATACATCTCGCGGGTCTGTTCCCGGCGGCTGAACTGGACCAGGTCGGCACGGAAAAGATACCCCACGTCCTGCTCGGTATAGCTGTCATGCCCGGTGATAAAAGCGACGCGGTAGGAGAGAGTCCGTACTTCTTCTTGATCTGCCCTGCCAGTTCGACCAGCACCTGGCGATTTTCGACTTCCTGCAGGGCCAGGATCGTTGGAGCCATTGTTCCGATCACATCCGCCACCGCATCCCTTTTCCAGGTCCAGTCCGGACCACTCGGTGCCGATTGCTGCCGTGCCAGCGGGGACCGGTTGTCTGCCGGATCGGCGTCAAAAAACCACTCCAGATTCCAGCTCCCGATCACAATTCGATCGGCCGACGTGGGCTGGGCCGTGCCACTGGACGCCAGGCAAAAAAGAACGGCCAGGGCAACAAGTGAACAAGAACGGCTGGGGAGAAGTAGAAGAAAGGGTGGACGACCTGGCACGGGTATTTCCTTGGAAAGAGTGCTGTTTTCCTTCTCCGCAAAGCCCGCTCACAGGCCGCCTGGAAGGGCGACAATCAAGGTTGTCAATTGCCAGTCTATCAGGCATGATCGATGAGTCCAGTTCAGCCGGGAGCGACGAATGCCGCCGCGAGTTCCTTTTACCCAGACCTTCCTTTCCGGGAAGGAACTGGAATACGTGAGCCAGGTGGTGGAGCAGGGGATGCTGGCTTCCGACGGCCCCTTCAGCCTCAAGTGCGCCGACTGGCTCCAGCAGTACTCGGGCGCCGCGGGTGTGCTGCTGACAAGTTCCTGCACGGCTGCCCTGGAAATGGCAGCGATGCTCTGTGAACTGGGACCGGGAGACGAGGTGATCATGCCCTCCTTTACCTTTGTCTCCACGGCGAGCGCCGTGGTGCGCACCGGGGCACAGCCGGTCTTCGTGGATGTCGATCCGCAGACGCTTAACATCGATCCGGCCTCGGTTGCAGCGAGGCTCAGCTCGCAGACCCGGGCGATCATCCCGGTACATTATGCCGGCGTCGGCTGTCCGATGGAGGCGATTAACGAGCTGGCAGGTCAGCACGGCCTGGTGGTGATCGAGGATGCAGCCCAGGCGGTGGGAGCCAGCCAGGCGGGAAGGCCGCTCGGTTCCCATGGCCAGTTGGCTGCCTTCAGCTTCCACCACACCAAGAATATTACCTGTGGAGAGGGAGGGGCCCTCTGTGTGAACGACCCGGGCATGCTCGAGCGGGCGAGAATCTTGCGCGACAAGGGAACGAACCGGGCTGCATTCCTGGCGGGGCAGGTCGACAAGTACAGCTGGGTCGACGAGGGATCGTCGTACCTGCCAAGTGAGCTTGCCTCTGCCTTCCTGCTGGCACAGCTCGAGGCGGTTGACCAGGTTAACGAAGCGAGACAACAGGCCTACGAGTTTTACCAGCAGCAGCTAGAAGAGCTGGAACAGCAGGGACACCTCGTGCGTCCCCATCTGCCCGCGGACTGCCAGACCAATTACCACCTTTATCACCTGCTGGTGGGCGACCAGCCGACACGTGACCGGCTGCTTGCTGACCTGAACGAAAAAGGGATCCATGCCGTATTCCACTACGTTCCCCTTCACCTGTCCCCGATGGGGCAACGGCTGGCCCCGGAAACTCCCAGCTTGCCTGTTACCGAATCGAGTAGTGAACGACTCCTCCGCTTGCCCCTGTTTGCAGGGATCACGCGGGAGCAGCAACAGCAGGTGATCGCCGGGATCCGTGGTTTCTTTGAGGGCTGAAAGGGAATCCGGTCCTGGCGCGTGATCAGACACTGGAATAAATAAGAACGAGCTGCTGCCATGACAATTCTTGTATCTGCCTGTGGTTCCTCGATAGGACTGGAAGTTGCCCGCAGCCTGAAAATGGCTGGCCGGTCGGAGCGGGTGATCGGGAGCGAGGTTTCCTGGTGGGGAAAACAGCTGGGCGAACGCTTTTGTGACGAGGTGTTTCTCCTGCCCCGTGGTGATCAGCCCGGGTATGTCGATGCGCTTGTGCAACTTCTGCGGGACCAGCAGGTGAAACTACTGCTGGTCAACACGGACCCGGAACTGGAGGCGATCGAGCCTGTCCGGGACGAGCTCCAGGTCCCTGCCAGCTGCCCCGCTGCGGCGCCCCTTCGACTCTGCCTCGACAAGCAGCAGCTGCATGAGAAACTGGCGAACGAGGACCTGGTTGCCAGGACCTTTCCGGTTAGCGATGGTACCCAGTTGCAGGATGCCCTTGAAAAGGTTGGCCGGCCAGGCTGGCTGCGCTGCTCCACCGGGCCCCGGGGGCGAGGCAGTATTCTCATCGAGTCAGCCGACGAGGGAGCTGCCTGGATTGATTACTGGCGACGTCGTGGTGGTGAAGAAGACCAGTGGCTGCTGCACCAGTACCTGCCAGGACGCAATTACAACTGGACCTCGCTCTGGTGGCAGGGAGAGCTGGTTGTCTCCGCTGCCGGGGAGCGACTTGCCTATTTCCTTTCCCAGGTAGCTGTCAGCGGGATTACCGGGAATGTTTCCCATGCTCGGACCGTGGTGGATGATTGTCTGAATGAGACGGCAAGTCGGGCTGTGAGGGCCATGGACGAAGCCCCACACGGGGTATATTCGGTAGATTTGCGCGAAGCGTCAAAAGGAGTACCCTTAGTGACCGAAATCAATGCCAGGCAGGCATTTCGGCCCTTGCTCTACACGCATGGCGGCGTAAACTTTTCCGCCCTTTTGGCAGATCTGGCTCTTCATGACAAGCCGCCGGATCTGCCTGCCATGAATGCCCAGGTGGCAGGCATGGAGATCATCCGCGGCATGGATTTTGAGCCGCTGGTTCGTGGCCCGGCGTAGACCCGGCAGGATAGCCAGGTCTTCGCGACTGGGACGGATAGTGATGAGTGCTGAACAGATTGACCTGTCAATCGTGGTCCCCTGCTACCGGAGCGGCAGTTGGCTCGATGAACTTGCCGAGCAGGTTTCCGCTGCGCTGGAACCGAGTGGACTCCGTTTTGAATTGCTGCTGGTCAATGATGCCTCGGGGGACGATACCTGGGAGAGCATCGAGCGGATTAGCAGTCGATACTCCTTTGCCCGCGGCCTGGACCTGCTTTTTAACACCGGCCAGTACCGGGCAACCATGTGCGGACTTCAGCATGCCCATGGGGAACTGGTTGTCACGATGGACGATGACCTCGAGCAGGCCCCGGCCGATATTCTTGAGTTGATCAAGCCGCTCCAGCAGGACCCCTCGCTGGACTGCGTGGTTGCTGCCATCCGTGGCCGCCGCAGGGGAATCCTGAGGCGTCTCGGTTCGGGACTGATGGGCGGCCTGTTCCGGGCGACCTACGGCAAGGCCCGTGGACTGAAGATGAGTAGCTTCCGGGCAATGCGGCGGCAGCTGGTGGAGACGGTCTGCCAGTTCGAGACGGTCAAGCCAAATATCAATCCACTGATCCTGCAGTCGACGTCACGTATCGAGAACGTCGAAGTTGATCATCATCCACGGGCGGGAGGCCGAAGCGGCTACAACCTCCTGCGACTCGCCCGGCTGATGTTCGATAATGTGCTGAGTGTTTCCACGCTGCCATTGAAGGTGGTCAGCATGATGGGACTGCTGGCAGCGTTGGCCAGCGTCGTGCTTGGAACCTACTATTTTGTCCGGGCCCTCAATGGCGAGTTCAATGAGCCCGGCTTTGCGACGATTGTCCTGTTAATCCTGTTCTTTGGCGGGATGACATTACTCTCGATTGGCCTGCTGGGCGAGTACATCATTCGCATCATGGACGAGGTCCGGGGGCGCCCCTGGTTCGTCGTTCGCCAGCAGACCACGAGCGAGAGTGGCAGGGATTCGGGAGAGAGCCCGTGACCGTCAGCGATGGCGACAAAGTGGTGACCGGGGGCTCCTGGTTAACTGCCTGGTTTATCACCCTGGCGATGGCCAGCGTGGCCATTTTCCTGCTTCCTGCCAGCTTTAACGTGGCAGATGATGTCGGTTCCCAGATGATCCTGGCAGGGCTGGATGGTTTTCCATCGGCGGCGGATGTTCCCTTTCACTCGCATCTTCTCAATTCCACAATCTGTGGCCTGTACCAGCTGCAGCCGTCATTCCCCTGGTATGGACTGCTGGTGCTTTTGACAACCATGCTTGGCGTGAGCCTGTTTGTTCGCCTGCTGCTGGATCGGCAGCAGCCCACGCTTGCTCGCCTCCTCTGCCTGCCCGCCTTTACTGTTCTCCTGGGGCACACTCTTTACAGTGTCACCTTCACGTCCGCTGCATTGTTGTGCCAGCTTGGCGTGTTTCTCTCGCTCCTGACGCTTCCCGATTCCCAGCTGCGGCGACGCTCCTGCCAGCTCTCACTGCTGGCGCTTCTGCTGGTGGCCTTTCTCTGGCGCTGGCAGCTGAGCTGTTATGTCCTGCTACTGGCCCTGCCGGTCCTGATGGTTCGTCCGGAGCGGTTGCGGATGGTGCTGCTGTTCGCTGCGACTGCCCTGGTGCTGGTTGCCTGCGACCGGGGACTTTCCCGTCTTGCAAGTCCGGAGTTGGCCGGTAGTGACTATCCGCAGTTTTACCAGATGAGGGCGCAGTTTCATGATCGGCCCGGGGGACGCCAGGCAGCCGACTCCGCGATCCAGGCCGCCGGCTGGACCCGGGAGGACTATCGCATGTACCGGGAACTCTGGGTGATTCATGACAATGAAAAATTCAATATCCCCTCGGTGGCAACGTTCCTTCAGGCAAACCAGGCCGTGCGGCCGTCGGTCTGGAGTCGTATCGGGTCAGCCCTGCAGCAGTCCTACCGGGAAAACACCATGTCGCTGAGAATATTCCTGCCGATGGTGCTGGGACTCTGCTTCTGGCACTGGGGCAGTGGAAGCTGGCAGCTTTGCCGGCGACGACGGATGACGATCCTGGCGCTTTTGGTCGCCATCGGTCCACTCCTGTTTTTGGCCTATTTCCGGCTCGTGCCGCGCGTCGCGATCCCGATGCTGTTGTACCTGGCTGGTCTTGTGCTGATCCTTCCCCGGCTCGACGTCGAAGATTCAGGGAGTTCCCGCTGGTCACGGCCGGGCCTGGCGATCCTGCTGATACTGGGCCTGCTGTCGAGCGGTTTTGCCGTGAAAATGCTGGCCGTGGAACTTCCAGCTCAAAAGCACCGGCAGCAGCAGCTGGAGGACGTGAACCGGGGGCTGGTGGACTTCGCCTCGCAGAATTTCATGCCTGTCCTGCTGCGGCTCGATACCGGCGCCGGCCTGCGGCATGCCGCCATGCATCCACTCCGGGTACCAGGTGGTTTTCGGCTGGTTCGTATCATTCCCTCCGGCTGGCAGACTGGTTCTGCCCGTTATCGACAGATCCTGGCAGGGTTGGGAGCCGGCTCCGGCCACGAGTTGCTTCGCCAGGGGGTCGATAGTGACCAGCTGTACTTCGTCCAGTATGTCGAGGATCCGCTGCTCGCCGAGCAGACGCTCCAGCTCTGGAAGTCCTACTACGAGCGGAACATCACCGGTGGCAGCGTGGTGACCTTTGAACGCGTGCTGGGAGATGCGGGGCAGCAGGGCCTGGCAGTGTACCGGCTGGGAGCCAGCCAGGAGAAGTAAACGGCGGCTAGTCACGGAGCTGGTAAAGCACGAGGTTTCTTCCCTGGAAAAGGACCTCGTAATTCTCGTTCAGCAGGGTCCGGTGGGCCCGTCGTTGCCGGGTAAATCCCCAGCGTTTCCTGTCGGTTGAATCCAGCCCGCGGTGTTGTACCAGGACGTACTTGTGGCCGCCAGAGAGTTGATCGATCCAGCTTTCGTCGCTGTATTCCCGCAGCTGAAAATGGTAACCGCTGGATGCTGCTGAGCTTGTTCCCAGCAGGAAGTGGATGCTGTTATGCCGCGCCGGGACCAGCAGGATGGATGCCCCGGGTGGCAATTGCCGGCGAAGCTGTTCCAGGTCGTCACGGAGTTCTTCCCGCTGGTGCCAGCGAATGGGAATCACACGTTCCACCGGCAGTGGCAGTCGCCCGACGAGGAAACTCTCATCGATGCCACTATCGACAAGAAAGGGAACCAGTGGGAGCAGCAGCAGGGCCAGGCAGGCTCCTTTCCGTGTTCGCCAGTTTCCCGTTCGCCGGGACCAGAGATAACGCCAGGCGAGCGTGCTACTGACCACCAGGCAGGGAACTGCCAGCAGCATGTAGTGATGAAAGGCCCGGCTGCGAAGCTGCAGCAGGGTTGCCAGGCCGGAGATGGCGAGCATGCCGGCAACCGAGAGCTGTCGCTGCCCAGCGTCCTCCGAGGTCCGTCTCTGCAGTCCCCACCAGCAGAGCACGGCGGCCGTAAAGAGGGCTGCCAGGATGGCGGTTTCGTCCCGGCGGACCTGGACGTAGATATTATGCAACCACGATCCTTCCTGGCCGTATCCGGCTGCTGCGGAAAGCCCTTTCCAGAGTGGTATCAGCCCCTCTCCCTCGCCGAGAATTGCCAGCAGCAAGGTGGCCAGGGCACACAGGGGCAGGGCTGCGAGTATTCGCACGTCATGACGGCGCGAGCTGCCCAGGCTCTCGATTAGCAGCATCACGGCTCCCAGCGAGAGCAGGCCGGCCTGCTGTTTCCCGTACAGTGCAAGTCCGAAACCGGCGCCCAGGACCAGGCAACCAAGCAAGCCATCTCGTCCACGTAATGGCTTGCCATTCCAGTAGCAGAGCGCTGCCAGCAGGGGAAGCGTTGCCAGCGGTTCACTTGTCCCGTCCAGTCCCTGGAAGCGAGAGTAGAGTAGCAGCGTCCAGGCGGCGGCGAACAGGGCAGCGGGCAGGCAGCGGGTCAGGCGCCAGAGCAGCAGGCCTACCAGGAAGCAGTTCAGCGCGACCAGTCCCAGGTGCCAGGCTTCCATCGCGGGCAGTGATTCCCCGCTGACCAGGATGGCGGATCGCCAGAAAGTGTAGATGCCGGGGAAATAACTGTAGATGTTCTCGGGGATCTGATGTCCCAGGTTCATGTCGCGGGCATAGCAGAGGAAGTAAAACAGGTCGACATCGCCTACCGACCCGTGCATCGTTAGCAGGTAGCCGACAGCGGTCACCAGCGCAAGTACCAGGGCGAACAGCGGTAATGCCTTGCCATAGGCCTGGTAATAGTCCCGCTGGGCAGATGGGATGGAGTCGGTGTGAACACGTACCAGTGGGAAGATTGCTGCCAACACGATCAGCAGGCAGAGTGGCTGGTGAGCTGCTGTTAGTGAGCGGACCATTGCAAAACAGCCGACACTGAGCAGGGCAATAGCGACCCCGACCAGTGTAAGCCGGAATCCAGTCCGGTTTGTTGGTTTCGTTGGTTCAACCATGCTGCTGAAAATGAAAAGAGATCTGGGGAATGCCGGTCCATTCAGGCCAGCAGACCTGGGACAACGTTGCCACGTGAAACGATCTGGTGAGGCCGCTGGAATCGATCATAAAGCTGCATCCGGTGATCCACTCCCAGCAGGCGGTAGATGGTGGCAAGGATGTCGGCTGGAGACGTTGGGTCATTCGACGGGTAGGCACCGCCCCTGTCGCTGGCACCGTGTACCCAGCCAGGGCGGATTCCTCCCCCGGCCAGCATGATCGAGTAGCAGAAGTTCCAGTGGTCGCGACCTGCATTCGCATTAATCTTGGGAGTCCGGCCGAAATCGCCAAGGATCGCCACCAGTGTGCGGTCAAGCATCTGGCGGTCAACAAGGTCCCCCAGCAGAGCACTCGTTGCCGTATCAAACTGGGGAAGCAGCGTGTCCTTGAGCTTGGTGAAATTGCTGCCATGTGTATCCCAGGTGGCATTGGCATCCGGTGCCCAGGAGACTGTCACAAGGCGCGTGCCTGCTTCCAGAAGCCGTCGTGCGAGCAGAACGCTCTGGCCGTAGATGTTACGGCCGTAAGTATCCCGGGTGGATTGCTTTTCCTGGTCGATCCGGAAAGCATTCTGGACGGTGGGAGAGACAAGGATATCGAGTGCCTGTTGCTGGAATCGACTCATCGCCGAGAGCGGCGTTATGCTGGCTGGTTCGGCCAGGCCGGCATTGAGTTGATCAAGCAGGCTGCTGCGGGCAACCATGCGGCCCGTGTTGATGTCGCTCTTGAGACTGAACTCGGGCACCGAGAAGTCAGCCGCGTTGGGATCTTTCAGGATCCAGAGAGGATCAAATGTTCTGCCCAGCCATCCTCCCCAGAAACCCGGCTGGGGAGGGCCCTTTGCCCCCTCCTTGGTTTTGTATGGCAGGCAGGCATGGGGGACGACATCCGCCGGTGTTGGCCGCAGTCGTGTCAGTACCGCACCTGGTGTGGGATTGTCTGTTGGCAGGAATCCTCCTCCCACTTCTCCCCGGTCGTGGCCCGTCATGGAGACGTAGACGGCTGCTGCGTGGGAGTTGTTGACCGAGTGATGCATGGACCGGACCAGCGTTGAGCGGTGCATGTGTTGAGAGAGTTTTGGCAGGTGCTCGCTGAACTGGACCCCTGTCAGCGAGGTGGCAATCGGCTTGAACTCGCCGCGGCTCTCCGAGGGACCCTCCGGTTTCATGTCCCACATGTCCAGGTGGCTGGGGCCGCCGTTGAGGAAAATAATGATGCAGCGGTCGGCCCGCGTCACAATGCCCTTGCCGCGGTGGCTCTCATCGGCAGCCAGCAGGTCCGGTAAACCGAGTCCCAGCGCGCCAGCGGCTCCCGCGCGGAGCATCTCTCGCCGGCTGACGCCGGAGCTTGAGAACGAGCGACAACCGGGATGAAGGCGCGGCATGACAGGGATCTCGCAGGACAATGAGGCTCAGAAGAAATGGTCAGCTTTCCAGCACCAGTTTACCAGTATTTTCCGGGATTCGCCAAGAAAGTCGAAACAGCCTGGTCGCTCCCGGCAGCGACGCGCGTGTGTTACACTTCCTCTCAGGCGACCAGTTATTTGATGCAGCGTGAACTAGGAAAGGGTGAAATGACCATGACCACGCGACGCGATTTTCTTTCCCGTTGTCTCCAGGGCAGCTCGGCCGTGCTGGCCGGCACGGCAGTGGCAGGGGTGGCAAACGCCCGGCCACGCCTGTTTGGCAAGCACGCCGCGGGTCTCCCGATTGTCGATACCCACCAGCATCTTTGGGATCTCTCCAAGGTGACCCCGCCCTGGCTGGGGGATGCTCCGGAGGTGCTCAAGGAGAGTTACGTGACGCGCGACTTTAACGCCGCCACGCGGGGGCTGAATGTCGTCAAGGCAGTTTACATGGAAGTGGATGTTGCACCCGAGCAGCAGGTCTTCGAGGCGGAACATGTCCTCGCCCTTTCCAGGTCCTCAAGACATGTCACCTGTGCTGCCGTGATCTCGGGGCGGCCTGCCAGCGAGGGGTTCAAGGACTACATCATGGCCTACAAGGACAACCCGCTGATCAAGGGTGTCCGGCAGGTCCTCCATCCCCCCACGACGAAGCAGGGCCTGTGCCTTGAAGAACAATTCGTCAAGTCGATGCAGCTGCTTGGAGCGCTGGACAAGAGCTATGACCTCTGCATGCGGCCAACCGAGCTGGCCGACGGAGCGGCCCTGGCGGACAAGTGTCCTGATACCCGGTTTATTCTTGACCACTGTGGCAACGGGGACCCCACGGCATTCATGAAAGATCCCCCGGCAGAACCATGGCATACTCCTGACGGCTGGTTGCGAGCGATCGAGGAGATTGCCAAGCGGGAGAACGTGATCTGCAAGATCTCCGGGATCGTGGCTCGTGCTCCCGAGGACAACTGGGGACCTGAGCACCTGGCTCCATTGATCAATCACTGCCTGGACCAGTTTGGACCTGACCGTGTCGTGTTTGGTGGTGACTGGCCGGTCTGCAAGCTGCGGGCGACCTACCGGCAATGGGTAAATGCCC